>JAUWDF010000221.1 GCA_030608925.1 Candidatus Bathyarchaeota archaeon
AATGCCACGTACAACTACTGGGGAGATACCAATGGTCCATATCACCTTTCTTTGAATCCAGAAGGAAAAGGGAACCAAGTGCTCGGGGATGGGGTGAACTTGGATTTTATGCCTTTCCTAACATATCCAACTGGTCATGTGAATCAACGACCAACAGCGTGGCTTATGACCGATAAGACATCAATTCGCCCCAATAAGGCAATAAATTTCCTTGCCACAAATTCAATTGACGATGGAAAAGTTGAAGAGTTCTTCTTCGACTTTGGAGATGGAGAGAATAGCGGTTGGACCACACTGTCAGTTGTCACCCACCAGTATTCCTCCATAGGAAACTATAATGCAACCCTTACTGTAAAAGATGATTTTGGCGCAACAAGCGTAAATGACGCAATCGTGACTATTCACATCACAAATCTGGACCCACTGAATGTTCAGCTCAACATAAATTCTGAGACAATAGCGTCAGAAGAACAAACCCCAATTACAGTCTATGTATCAAATGAAAGCAACCCCGTCAATAATGCTAACATTGTAATATTCTCAGTTAAGGATGGAACGTTCACTCCATCAACAGGTTTCACAAATGCAACAGGCTACTTCACGACAGTTTTTACAGCACCAAAAGTGTATGGCAGATCGAATGTACGAATAACAGTTACAGCATCAAGAATAGGCTATTCAGATGGATCTGCATATGAGTATTTAGCAGTTCGACCTCCACTGGCAATCCAAGTAAGCACAGAGCCAAGCTTAATTAGATCAGAAGACACGATAAAAATCAATGTCCACATTTCATATGATGGACAACCAGTCAATGATGTCATCGTTTCAGCTTCAGCAGATGGTGGAAGTATGCTGAATTCTTTAGCAATCACCGACGAAAACGGTGATGCAGAATTCACCTATACAGCTCCATTAGTGTTGTTGTTGACGGAAATTAACTTGACAGTAGAAGCCTACAAGGGTGGATACAAGGCTGGTCTGAGTCAAGTAACACTGGCAGTCGAACCAAAGATCCTCACAATTCAAGTCATAGCAGACCCTGACAACCTCTTCTTAGAAGATATTTCAACCATAACGGTTCTAGTAACATATGATACGAATCCAACCTCTGGAGTTTTTATAACTATTTCATCCAATTACGGAGAAGGTTTAGCTCCTCAGAACAGAACTACTGACACAAATGGAATATGCACTTTTACTTTCACTCCTTCACAAGACATGGCAACACAAAACATCACTATTACTGCGGTTGGGCAAAAAACGGGATATGTAAACGGTGTTGGACAGACTCAGCTTCTTGTGAACCTTAGGATATTTTCAGCTGAGTTAACTGCTCGCCCTGATACAGTTGCGTCTGGGAAGTCAACAATAATCATAATTCATCTCCGCAGTAATAATCAATTGATAACAGACGCTCAAGTTGTGATATCATCTGATAGTGAAGGATACTTTGCCTCGGACACTGCTCTCACCGACCAATATGGGAATTGTACATTTGTCTTTACTGCGCCTGAAGCAGTAACAGAATCCAATGTGACGATCACGGCAGTGGCAAATAAGATTGGATACATCGATTTGCAGACCCAAGTAGAGATTCTAGTAACCCCTGTAGCTGAAGTACAAGGAGGAGGATTACCGATCACGACAATACTCATGCTTTTAGTTCCTATTGTCGTTGTCGTGGTGATATTGATATTGATAAAATTCAAGATTATTTCAATTTCATCCGAAGAGGAATAAAATGATAGACAACCGAAGATTAGTCAGTAGTAAGACGTAATATTTAATACTTGGTTAATCACTACTACTTAGTGGCTAGGAGAACAACAATGCTACACATCAAGAGCAAACTGGCTAAGCTTAAGAAGCTAAGATTCAAAGTTAACTTCCACAGAAAACCTAAACCAAGGATAATTCAGACAGCACCTCTTAAAGCAGTTCCAAGAGGTATGAAAGTTATTGAAAGATATCCATTATACGAGCCCTTCGCGCACGTAGCCATCGTACGGAATCCGAAAACTGGTGAATACAAATACATACTTGACGAACTAGCTTTGGATCCCCTAGAGCAAAGCATCTATAATCGCGTTTTAGATATCTTGCTAGCTGAGATCGAATCTCCAAAGGAGGAAATAGATGATCCTCGGAAATTCTTTGCGACAGCAGCAAAACTAATTGTGGATAAATATAGAATTAGCCTGGGATGGTTGCCCGATGTTTCTTGGTACAAGATTCTGTACCACGCAGAGCGAGATCTAGTTGGCTTTGGAAGAATTGATCCACTGATGCGTGACCCTAACATTGAAGACATCTCATGCGATGGAATCAAAAAGCCTGCATATATTTGGCACCGAAAATATGAAAGTATCGAAACCAACCTTGTCTTCCAAGAAGATAAAGAACTAGACAATATGGTAGTTAAACTGGTTCATATGGCAGGAAAACATGTGAGCTCTGCGTTCCCCATCGTGGACGCTTCTCTTCCTGGAAAACATCGGCTTGCAGTATGTTACCGACGTGAAATCACACCCTTTGGAACTGCATTTACTATACGTAAATTTAGAGAAGATCCATACTCGATTATTGATCTGATTAATCTTGGAACGTTTTCCGAAAAGATGGCCGCCTATTTCTGGTTAGCTCTGGAAAATCGCGCATCCATAATGGTTCTAGGGGGAACAGCCGCAGGGAAAACAACTGCGTTGAACGCTCTTGCTTGTTTGATAAAACCTGGAAGTAAAATTATCACAATAGA
>JAUWDF010000109.1 GCA_030608925.1 Candidatus Bathyarchaeota archaeon
GGTAACTAAAAACTTGACCTGACATCTCAGGTTATCTTGCTGACTGAAGTCTCCATTCATTCCTCGCATAACATCCTTCAAGAGTGCGAGTTTTAGATACTCCTTTTCATCGTCACCGAGAAACTTGAAAAATAATTAACAAGCACTTAACGCGCGCATTTTAATGGGTTAGTTCTCAAGACTGATTTCTGTTTATAGGCAAAAGCTGTGTCAAACCATATATATTCCAAGCAGGAGTTCTAGGATCAGTTTGAGGGAGTATTTCATGAGGAAGAATCTCGGACTCTTAACCCTTGGTGTTTTCCTAACTATTGCTGCGATTTGGGGTGGTGCTATGATTCTCGGACTTATCCCAATAAGTCACGTTGTATCACTGATTCTTATATCCACTGGCATTTGGACTGTGGCAGTAGCAGGCATTAAAGCCAAAAGACCTGAGAAAAACGGAGGAGCCTTCGGAAATTTTGGCTGGGGAATGCTCTTTATCGTTATCGGTGGGTCATGGTATCTCAGCTCCATGGGAATGCCAATCGAACTTACAGTGGTCTTTATTCTGCTTCTTCTCGGAACATTAGCAATTTCTGCTTCACTCAAGTCCCGCTAAACGAAACATTGACATTGGAGCGACTCATCGAGCGTGAAAATGTTTGATATACGAGGCATGCTGTTTTACTAATAAAACTGCGATTTTAATCGAGTTTTACTCACATTATCCTTCTGATGCATAAACTAAAACTTAAATTGCGCGTCTGCAAGGCTACCCGAAGCAAAAGAGTGCAGTTTATGGGATTAACCGATTTTCTCAGGCGAGAGTTTTCCTTCATCACTGGGAATTATCGTATTCTGGTAGTGAGTTGGATAATTATGGATCTGGCTATGGAAATGCCTAGTCCAAACTTCCAGCTTTATGTTGTGGAAACCCTAAACGGACCTGAGATGGCATTGGGGTTAATAGGCTTAGCCAGCTTCATTGCCATGGCAGCTGTAGCGTTCCCTGGAGGTTATCTTGCTGATAAATTTGGAAGACGATGGCTCATTACTACCATGACTTTCGCCATGGCTTTGTCAAACTTGGTTTTCGCTTTTGCTCCCACATGGCACTTCATCTTGATAGGATCAATCATAGGTAGTCTCTCTTTGATTTATCAACCTGCACTTTTCGCAATGGTTCAGGATTCTCTTCCACCAGAACGCAGAGGTATGGGGTCATCAATTATACAACTAATCCATGGCACTTTCAACACTCCTGGACCTCTAATAGCTGGTTTCCTGTTGTTCCAATTCGGGCTGGAATGGAGTATGAGAGCAATCTATCTGATTATGACAGCACTCTTCCTAATCGCAGCGTTCTGGCGTCTCAGATTAAAAGAGACTGTTACTAATGGAGAACCAATTCGTTTCCGCTACTTCATATCCTCATACCCGAAAGCTATCAAGGAGAGCTTTCTCGTCTGGAAGACTGTGCCACGCTCCATGTTCTGGCTATTCATCGGTCAAGTTCTTGTTATGTTTGGGTTCGCCCTCACTCAAGTCATAAACCAACTTTATGCTTTGAGAGTACTCGGGATAACCTTGGAACAGTGGTGGCTTGTCTACATTCCACTCCTACTCACCATGGTTGTGGCTTCAATTCCAATAGGTAAAATGGTTGATAAATTCGGAAGGAAACTTCCTCTGGTCTTAGGGCTAACCGTTTTAGGAGTTGCGACAATTATCTTCGCCTCTGGTACACTATTAACAGTTATGATCTCTATGATCCTTTTCGGAATTGCCCAATTGCTAATAATGTCCGCTGCAGTAGCGCTTTCAACCGATCTTGTGCCACCTCAAAGTAGAGGCAAGGTGAATGGCTTCGTAAACTTCATCGGCTACATTATGATGGGATTCGGGATGCTTCTCGGCAACTTCATGTTTATAGAAGGACAAAGGATAGGAATACCTCAACTGCCCTTCTACACAGCTCTCGCACTAATATTACCGCAACTCCTAATAGTTCTCTTTCTAGTCCACGAACCACAAGAACGAGTAGGCATGGTTAGAAATCACAAAACCTCTTGAGCTGATCAAGGGCTGATGCGAACGCTTTGCTTTCCTTATGTGAACCACGTAACAGCTTTTATTCCTATAACGTTCACTAATGTGTGGACTGAGACTTTTGACGGAAGGAATCATTGGTCATGGCACATGGTACGATAAGACAGCGCGTGGAATAATAGAAAGAGAACGCAAGCTAGGTCGTGGTCTCGACTTAATTCGGACCGAAATGGGGCTAGGTGCTTCAGGTCTCCCCCACATAGGTAGTTTCGGTGACGCTGCAAGGTCCTTTGCGGTCACTCTAGCGCTCAAGGATCAGGGCTTTGGATCGGAGCTAGTCGCTTTTTCAGACGACAAGGATGGTCTACGCAAAGTACCAGCTGGATTCCCAGAAACCACCAGGGAATACTTGGGGTATCCTGTTACAAACATACCGGACCCTTTCAAATGCCACACAAGCTTCGGAGAACACATGAGTTCTTTGCTCTTAGAAGCCTTGGATAAAAGCAACATTCAATACAATTTCATTTCAGCAACTAGAGCCTACAAAGACGGATTATTCAATGATGAAATTAAAACGATTCTATCGAACGCAAAGAGAGTTGGAGAAATTGTAAAAGAAGAAGTGGGTCAACAAAGATATATTAAAACTCTTCCCTACTTCCCAATCTGCAAAAGTTGCGGTCGTATATACACGACAACAGCTCACAAATATCTAGCAGACGAGGAAAAAATACTCTATACCTGCAAAGGTATGGAGATTAAAGGACAATGGCTTGAAGGTTGCGGCTATACTGGAGAAGCAGATTACCGAAAAGGTGAAGGGAAACTAAGCTGGAAAAGCGAATTTGCTGTTCGATGGAAAGCCCTAGACATAAGATTTGAAGCCTACGGAAAAGACATCGAGGACTCAGTAAGGATCAATGATAGAATCTGCCGAGAAATCCTCCACTACGAACCACCACAACACGCAAGATATGAAATGTTTCTGGACAAAAGTGGAAAAAAAATCTCGAAATCAGCAGGCAACGTCCTTACACCCCAAGTTTGGCTCCAATATGGCTCATCCCGATCGTTAATCCTGCTCATGTTAAAACGATTTACGGGGACTCGTGAACTTTCAGTAGTAGATATTCCTCAGTACATGAATGAATTAGATGAACTTGAAGATGTTTACTTCGGGAAGAAAACTGTTGAGAACAAAAAGGAACTTGCTAAACTAACGGGATTGTTCGAATATTGTTGGTGGCTCAAACCCCCTGCAGAACCAAGTGTCCACATACCTTACAATCTTCTAGCTTATCTGGTAAAAGTGGCGCCCAGGGGCAAAGAAACAGAATTCACTGTTCAGAAGCTACGTGAATCCACGCGCAAAGACGTGGAATTGAATGACAATCTAAGACAGAGGATAGATTACGCAATCAACTGGAATAACGATTTCACAGAAATAAAGGAAACCCCAATCAAACTTTCAACTGAAGAGCGAGACGCCCTGAGAAACCTTGTTGAGAACCTTCAACAAGAGGTAGATGAAGAGCAAATTCAGAGCACAATCTTCAATATCGCGAAAAAACACAACATTCCACCAAGACGATTCTTCCAAATCCTATATACAGTTCTACTCAGCAGCCCAGAAGGACCAAAAATGGGACCATACATAGTAGCTATGGGAAGACAAAACGTAACCAAGACTCTAACACGAGTCTTAAAACTAAATTAGCGATTCCCCAAAAAAAGTTCACTAATCAATGCCAATTCTTTGAATTAGACGATTACACACACGTTTATTCTAAAACTCTTGAAATCTCAGTTGGTGAATTCACTCCGTAGGCTGGGATGATCTATAAGAGTTTCTCAAATTTACTTTGCTCGACAAGAAACCTATTGAGGTCAAATGAAACTATCCGCACTCTGATCATGCGCAATGGGACGTGTTTTGCTATGAGGTTATTGTATGTCTCCTTCTGTTTATCCATAAGCTTCGCTTTACGACCACATTTAACCTCCACGATTTCAAGATCTCCACTAACAATGGGAAATCTGCAAGTCTTTCCAGGTTTTTTCGCTGGTGGAGTTCCTCGCTTATTATTGAAGAAAACTACATTTTCATTAATTTCTTTAGTTCGGCCTGTCTCTTGGAGTTTAAACAATACTCCGTCGGGAGTACAGTGATTTTTAGCAAG
>JAUWDF010000115.1 GCA_030608925.1 Candidatus Bathyarchaeota archaeon
GCGCTTCTTCATGTCTTAATCCGAGTGCTCGTAGTACGTGCGAGGGCTCCAATGTTTTGGCTGTGCAAGCAGAACCAGAAGAAGCTGCTACACCTGCCATGTCCAAATTGAGAAGCATAGACTCTCCTTCAACAAAGCTGAATCGAACAGCAACGTTATTCGGTAAACGCTTTGATTGATGGCCATTTAAAAAAGAATATGGAATCTTTTTCAAGATATCATGAATAAAGGTGTCTCGGAGCTTACATAATCTATTATTTTCCTTTTTCATTTCCCCCTTTGCGAGTTCAGCAGCTTTCCCAAAACCCACAATGCCTGGCAAGTTTTCGGTGCCAGATCTCAATCCTCGCTCTTGCCCTCCTCCAAACATGATAGGCTCTATCCTTGTTCCTCCCTTGATGTATAACCCTCCAACTCCTTTTGGTCCGTACAGATCGTTTGAAGACAGTGTAAGTAAGTCTATGCCTTGGTCTTGGACGTCGATTTCAACTTGTCCAATAGCAGCTGTTGCATCCACATGTAAATATGCCTGTTTACCATGTACAATTTCACTGATCTCTTTTATAGGTTCAATTGTACCAATCTCACCACTTGCACAAGTAACTGATACTAAAATTGTCCCATCCTTCAATTCGTTCTTGATAGACTCAGGGTCAACTAATCCATATTTATCAACTGGCAGAAATGACACTTGAAAGCCTTGCTTCATCAGAAATTTACAGACGTTGATCACTGACATGTGCTCGATGCTGGTAGTGATTAAGTGCTTTCCACGCTCTTGATTTCTAGCAGCTACTCCCCTTATTGCCAAATTATTACTTTCGGTGGCGCCGGACGTGAAGAAAATTTCCTCCTTCTTTTCTGCATTTACCAGCTCAGCCACTTTTTCCCGTGACTCCTGCAGCGCTTTCTTAGCTTCTTGAGCAAAGGAATGCAAAGATGAAGGATTTCCATAGATCTTATCCATGTAAGAGTTCATGGCATTAATTACTCGGGAATCAACTGGTATGCCAGCGGTATAATCCATGTACACTTTGCGCATTGAATCCATTCTCAACCCTCTTTGCGGATCAGAAAGTATAGTTTGTTTCCACTTTTCTCCATCTTCAAGATTTTGTGACCCAATCGCTGGGTTAGACTTTGCATGTCTCTCTCTGCAGCGGGATCATCAGCCCAAATCTCAAGAGTTTCACCGATTTTCATCTTATCCAGCTCTAATCGAGTTCTAAAAACAGGCTCCGGACAGAAAAGTCCAAGACAATCTAATACTCTGTCCGCATTAGTCTTGGTCAAAGTGATTCCCACAGACTTTCGGTAAAAGCTTCAGAAAAGGTTTACTCTATTTGTCTAGATGAGTTGGAGATGTCAATCGTGTTTTAATCCTGGTCCAAAGCAAGCTAACTCCGATTATAATGAGCGGGTAGGTCACAATCCACGTCATAGAGTATAGTCCTCCATAATAATCATGGAAGCGCAAAGCAGCTTGGGTAGCAGCTTCTACGCCTTGATCAAGAGAATTTACGTAGGTTAAGTAAATAGATGTAATTCTTAGGATATTAACAGCGTAAGTGGTCAAGGCTCCGATTATGAAGTATAAAACCTTCTGTAAGATGGGGATTGTCGTCTTCTTGAAGAATATTAACATCACACAAGTGTAAATTAGCAGGCTTTGTACTCCAGCACAGGGCCACCCCACTCCATAAGCAGTTATGAAACTTCCTGAGGAATCGTAGAGAGCTAGAACTGGTGTACCAAGACTTGGGCTCATGAAGGCTGTTTGGAAACCCATAGAATTGAGCACTCCTGCTGCCAAAGACGCTGTAAAGGGCACAAATGATTGAAAGGGCGTGAAGTATCCATAAGGGTAGAGAGTATCCAACATGTAAACAGTCCCCACAGCTCCAATGAAAAGAAGGGATATGGAGAAATCCTTCAAACCATTCCTCCCAAAAGCAACCCATATAATCGTGGCAAACAATATCGTGAAGACTAGATATTCCACGGACAAACTCCAACTTGAATAGATCCAACCCTGTCGCTGTACTGGAGCAAAGGGGATTCCAAACAAATCGACAAGCCTGGCGACACTTGCTGCTTGTCCAAAAAAGTTAACAGCAACTACGTATACCGCCGGAAGACAAAGGATAACACCTAGAACTAACCTCTTTGCACTCGTGCTCAGAGATAACCCGCGTGTGTACAATCCAATTGTAATAAACCCCAGTGAAATAAACAGAATTGTAAGAGACAACACCCAAATTCCTATGACATTTGCGAATAAACCTGCTTGGCTGGCAAGATTGAAACAGTATGCGGTTAAGAAAAGAAATATGCTGCCTAAGACAATCAGCTGATTTCCTCTTCTCTTGTTATTCACATGTCGAAACTTTGATTCATCTATGCTGTGGCGCTCAGGTTTTTCCAGTAGGATCAATTCCAGAAAAACAAGCCATAGAAAGAATAGATAGAATGTTCTACCTTTCCACGTTGCATTGAAAGATTGTGGGTCCAACCCGAAGAGAACAGCAAAAGGTATGGCAAAACTCAAGAGAATAATGGAAATCGTAAGGTAAAAACTGTGCTTCCTGATAAAGGCTTTAAATTCAGTTGCTAGTCCAGTCGTCCAGCGTCTATATTCCGGCAATGATGCATCTCCGTGATTTATCTGTTCATCAATAAACAAGGCACTAAAAAGGATTCTTGAGTGAAACCTCATGAATAGAATTTTGATTGTATTGGAACCCAAGTCGGTAGCTGAGTCACTTAGCTTCTATTTCCATTGCCACGCCCTGTTTTACTAGAACTTTAGCGTTTTCAGTTGGTAAGGTGGCAACATCTTCAACTGAAAAAGGTCCGTAAACTTTCAAATCAGTGCCTGCAATTGCAGGTGTTTCCTTTAGGAACCTTAAGGCTACTCGATTTCGCTGTTCTGGTTTCTTAATTTCTGTAACTTTTCCTCGCAAAGCTTCCTTTAAAAATGAATAAAAGATTTCCGAAGAACTCCTTAACCCTAATAATATTGATTGTTCCTCTTGAGTTAATTGTTCCCCTGGGTTCTTTTTCGACATAATTTGCTTGACAGATTTATCGAACCGCAGCTTGACAAGTTCTTCTACTAACTTAATGGCATTGGAGAGTTCCTTGGAGATTAGTTTTGCCTTAGGTGACTTTCGATCAAGCATTCGTCCCTCTTGTCTAATGCGACCAACATAACTGATTATTTCTGTGTAGAAATCCTTTGGAAGTCTCTGCAATGATACTTTACCTTTCTCTCTTGCCCAGGCGTTGTAGAGTTCATCATACATTTACATTCACTACTTTTGCTGCACCCTTACACAGGAGAAATAATGCTGCTGCTGAAGGAAGATTCACGTGCGAATCATTCTTGTAGGGTCCATAATATGTGTCTCCTATGCGAAACTTTGGGGCTTCAGTAACGTCAACAATAATCTCCCCCTTTTTAAAGGCTATTGCCTTCTTCAAGGGGTCGAACTCAGTGAGTTTATCGAGCGGGGCATTGATTTTCATTAAGGCCGTCTTTCCGTGTAAGCTTCCATCCAATCTAATTAGACGATGAATATCTGTGGTTACTACAGTGTCAATTTTCGATGACTGCTGCGATACAATTAACCTAATAAGCTCTTCCCAACTTCCTGAGCTCATTCCCTTTAAGGCAATCCAACCTCTATGATTCGAATCCTTAACAATTTCCTTACTCTTTTTTAGATAGTCCATGATAGGCTTCCTCAACTCAACCATTTGACCTTCTATTAGGGTTGGCTTCGTCAGCAACTCATGGATTCCGAAGGAAACTCGTTTTTTCCAACCTCCACCTTTCAAGTCAGTTGTAAGAAGAATTCTCTGATTAGTAATAACTCTATGTAGCTTCGGTTTCAAGCCAAGCCCAATTACATAGTCAACTATTTCTTTCCTAGCCATGGAGTCGAGACTGTGAACGTACTCATTCTCAACATGGACATGATAGCCTCGGTGTCCACTAAAATACACTTTTACTGAATCTTTTGAGAAGCCCAAGTCTTCGAGTAACATGTTCACAAGTCTACTCATTTGACTTTTCGCAGACTCCATACAAACTTCACAAACCCATGTTTTGGAGTCAAACCTTGTTTCTCCACACTTCGGGCACGTTTC
>JAUWDF010000226.1 GCA_030608925.1 Candidatus Bathyarchaeota archaeon
GAGGTTTAGGCACCATACGCCAAGATTTAAACATTTCAATACGGGATGGGGCCTTAGTGGAGATCAAAGGAGTCCAAGAACTTGAACTCATCTCTCTCGTTGTCGAAAACGAGGTGCATCGCCAGATAAATCTGCTGGAGATCAATGATGAGCTTAGGAAACGGAAGGTGAAAGAAGCGGACATAAAAGACGTGTTCATTAACGTATCTGAGGTCTTTGTTCAGACAAGGTGCAAAGTAATCCATGATGCCTTAGAAAGGGGAGATCAAGTTGTTGCTGTCAAGCTACCAAGTTTTGGGGGTTTGTTGAGAAGGGAATTAATGCCAAACATAAGGTTTGGGACTGAGATGGCAGATAGAGCCAAGTTTTGGGGGCGTGTAGGTGGGATTTTTCATACCGATGAGCTTCCAGCTTACGGAATAACAGTAGAGGAGATAGATGACATAAAAAAAGCCACAAAAGCAAAGCAAGGAGATGCAGTAGTCTTAGTAGCCACCACTCTGGCAAAGGCTTCTGAAGCTTTGAGTGCTGTGAATCAACGTGCAAAGGAAGCTTTGAAGGGAATCCCTCAAGAAACCCGTGCTGCGAAGCCAGATGGTTCGACTCGTTACATGAGACCTAGACCCGGAGCTGCTCGTATGTATCCTGAGACAGACGTTCATCCGATCCTGATAACCAAAAGCATGTTGGAAAATCTTGAAAGTCACTTGCCGGAGTGGCCTGAGGAGAAAATGCAACGCTTTACAAGAGATTATAGATTGAATGAGAAATTAGCGAAACAAGTTCTTGATTCCAAGTTCAATCCACTTTTTCAGGAAATCGTTGAGTCCATCAAAATCTCCCCAACTTTGGTTGCTGTTGTCCTAACAGAGACTCTAAAGGCCTTGAAACGTGATGGTGTTCAGGTTGAAAACTTGTCTGAGAAACAATTCTCAAAGATGTTTCAGCTCTTGGCTTCAGGAGATGTTGTAAAAGAGGGAATCTCAGACATAATTACTTGGCTTTCAACGCACCCGAAATCAAATCCTGATGAAGCTATTGAAGCACTAGACTTGGGAATGTTCTCTAAAGATCGGATTGAAGAAATAATAGTTGAATTGATTGAGGAGAATCAAAGCATTATTACAAAGACTAGAGGTAAAGCTTTTGGAATTCTCATTGGTTTGATCATGAAAAGAGTACGTGGGAAGGCGAAGGTCGAGGTAGTGACCAAGTTATTGAAAAAAAAGCTCGGAAACGTAGGAGGATAATTACTATTTTATTACGACGAGTATGTCTCCATCTCTTACAGGCTTTCCTTCAGTCAAGTTGATCTCTTGTACTTTTCCTGTTTTGCTTGCTAGAATTTCGTTTTCCATTTTCATTGCTTCAAGAATGCAAAGAACATCTCCAGTTTTTACGGAGTCTCCTTTGCTCACTTTGATGGACACGATTTTTCCAGCCATTGGTGCTACTACAACTCCTTCTCTCCTCTGAGACTTCTTGATTGTTGCTTCCAGCTTCTTGGTTGATTTTTCAACCTTAACCTTCTTGGTGATTGTTTCTCGTACATGTTTCTTTAGTTCTGCCTTGAAGGGAATACCGTTTATTTTTAATATGAAGGGTGAGTGTCTCACGATTTTCTCGAGTTCGACTCGATATGTTTTTCCCTCCACTTTGATCATTGATGGTAAAATCATGTGGGCTTGATCTCTTTCCAATTCGAGCAAAACTTGTCTTCCATTTACTTTTGCTTCGAACACTCCATAATCCTTTTTTCTGGCAAGATCAACTCGGTAAGCTCTGTTTTCTATGATAATGTCATATTCAGGCAAACTCAGTCACCATGCTAAGAGTTTTTTCCTCTGAAGGCTAGAACCCAGGGGGATAATTCATTCTTTCCAGCTCTCCTCTTTGGAATGACTACTGTAACTTCGCTAGTGTTTTTCAGAAAGGATGCTACCGCTACTGTTAGGGCTGCAACTTCCTCTAATGCATTTCCTTCTGAGATTGAGACTGATTTTTCTCCTCTTTTTTCCTCCCTTTTTTTGAAGAATTCAGTAGCTACATTTGGAAATAGTACGTAGGTGAGCTTGTCTTCTTCGTTCCGAATGAATGCCTTAACTTTTCTTGGAATCTTTCCCAGCTCCGGTTTCAGAGTATCTGCAGGACGGCATTCAATGGGTTTTTCGTCGCCGATTATTTGTCTCTTTATCTCAGTGTCTATAGGTGCAGGAGCTTTGCCATAAAATCCTTTGATATAGTTTTTCACTTCCTTGGGTACGATCTTGTAACGTTCCCCCAATAAAACATTGAAAACTGCTTGTGTTCCCACGAGTTGACTTGTAGGGGTTACAAGAGGTGGATAACCAAGATCTTTGCGAACTAAAGGAACCTCCTTTAAAACAGCATCGAGTTTGTCCAGAGCGTTTTGATCTTTTAACTGCGAGATTAAGTTTGAGAACATTCCTCCTGGGATTTGATGCATTAAGATTGATGTATCTACTTTTTCAGCTAATGGGCTAATCATATCCTGAGGATCGTAGTATTTCTCTCGGAGGTCACGGAAGTAGTCTGCTATTTCCACCAGCAATTTCAAGTCAAGATTTGTATCGAACTTTGTGCCCTTCAACCCAGCAACGATGCTTTCGACCGGTGGTTGGGATGTACCCCCTGCAAAGGGAGAGAACGCGGCATCCAACATATCAGCTCCAGCCTG
>JAUWDF010000192.1 GCA_030608925.1 Candidatus Bathyarchaeota archaeon
GGGCTAAATACTCTGAAACAGGAGATGTCTTGTATTTTGTTGGGTGTCTCCCCTATTTTGACGCGATGTTCGAGGACATCAATGTTGAACCACTTAAAACAGCTAGAAGTGTCGTGAAGATCCTAAATAGAGCTGGAATTAAACCAGTGATTTTAAAGGATGAGAGGTGTTGTGGGCACGATCTCGAGTTTACAGGTGATGTGAAAAACTTTGAAAAACTAGCTCGATTAAATGTTGAAGCAATTAGAAAGTCAAAGGCTAAGACGGTTATAACTTCGTGTGCGGAGTGTTATCGAACATTAAAGTTGGATTATCCAGAAGTTGTCGGTGAACTTGGCTTTGAGGTTGTTCACGTGTCTGAATTTATAGATGATTTGATTAAAGAAGAGAAGATAGAAATTCCTTTTGCCTTTAAGGAGACGAAAGTGACCTACCAGGATCCATGTAGGCTCGGGAGACACTTGGGGGTTTATGATCCTCCGAGAAACGTGATTAACAGCATTCCAGAATTAGAATTGGTAGAAATGGAGAGGAACAAAGAAAATGCAGCTTGCTGTGGAGTTAGTTCATGGTTAAATTGTGGGAAACTATCAAAACAGATCCAACTAGAACGGCTCAAAGAGGCTAAAGCCACAGGAGCTGAATGGTTGATAACTGCTTGCCCAAAATGTCAGATTCACCTCAAATGTGCTCTTGAAGGTGAGTTGCCTATTAAACGATCTGAGGTTAATCTGAAATTGATTGATCTTGCAGTGCTTTTAGAAAAAGCGTTGAGCAAGAAAACAGTTGGAAAGGTGAAAAAGCGGTGAGCAAGAAAGAGCCAAAAGACAAAGAAGAACTTCGTATTGGTGTATATGTTTGTCACTGTGGAAAGAATATAGCTGGTTCAGTTGATTGTGCAGAAGTAGCAAAATATGCTAGCTCCCTCCCTCATGTTGTTCTTTCAAAGCATAATCTTTACACCTGTTCTGATCCTGGTCAAGAGACTATTGAAAAAGACATAAAAGAACATAATCTAAACAGGGTGGTTGTGGCTTCTTGTACTCCTAGACTTCATGAGCCAACTTTTAGAAGGACCTGCAGGGAAGCTGGATTAAACCAGTACTTGTTTGAGATGGCTAACATAAGGGAACACTGTAGTTGGGTGCATTTGTATGAGCCCGAAAAAGCCACAGCTAAAGCTAAAGACCTAGTACAGATGTCTGTCGCTAGGGCTGCATTACTTGAACCTCAAGAAGAAGCTGTGGTTCCAGTGGCAAGAAAAACCTTGGTTATTGGAGGTGGAGTTGCAGGAATTCAAGCTGCTTTGGACTTGGCAGATACTGGTTATAAAGTCTACCTTGTAGAGAAGACCCCAAGCATCGGAGGTAAAATGGCTCAGATTGATAAGACTTTCCCAACTTTGGATTGTTCTATATGTATTCTAGCACCAAAAATGTCTGATGTTGGTAAGCATCCAAATATTGAGCTTTTAGCTTATAGCGAAGTCGCAGAAGTTTCTGGCTACATAGGTAACTTCAAAGTTAAAGTTAAAAAAAAGCCAAGATACGTCAAGAAAGAATGTACAGCTTGCGGTGACTGCGTTACGGTTTGTCCTGTTGAAGTTCCAAACGAGTTTGAAGTGGGACTCACCTATCGAAAAGCAATTTACATTCCTTTTCCTCAGGCTGTTCCAGCCTTGTATCTCATTGACGAGAAAAGCTGTTTGGGCTTGGATCCAAATACTTGTGCAAAGTGTCAAGAGGCTTGTGGACCCAATGCTATAACCTTCACTGACAAGGAAGAAGAAGTTGAGTTAGATGTCGGAACTATCGTTGTAGCTACAGGCTTAGATGTTTATGATCCAGAAGAGCTTACAGAGTATGGATATATGAAGTATCCAAATGTGATAACTTCGATGGAGTTTGAACGGCTAATAAACGCGGGTGGACCCACTGGAGGTCATTTGTCAAGGCCAAGTGATATGCGGATTCCTAAGTCGGTGGCTTTCATTCAATGTGTAGGTTCGCGCTCTGAAAAGAAGGGTAATCCTTACTGCAGTAACGTGTGTTGCATGAACACAATCAAAGATTGTCTTTTAATTAAGGAGCATTGGCCTGAAACAAAACTTTACGTTTTTTATATTGATATACGTGCGTTTGGAAAAGGGTTTGAAGATTTATACAAGAGAGCAAAGAGTGAAGGCGTAGTATTTATCAGAGGACTGCCTGGAGAGATCAGTGAAGATACTAAATCGCATAATCTTAGGATTATCGGAGAAGACTTAACCGCGAATAAATTTTATAATTTGGAGACTGAAATGGTGGTTTTGTCGGTGGGTCTAAAACCCAGAGATGACAGTGCTGCTGTTCAGAGATTGTTAACCTTATCGAAAACCTCAGACGGGTTCTTTATGGAAGCTCATCCTAAACTAAAACCTGTGGACACTCCTACAGGAGGAGTATTTCTTGCTGGCTGTGCTGAAGGTCCCAAAGACATCAAAGATAGTGTAACCCAAGCGGGGGCAGCAGCAGCTAGAGCTGGAATTTTGATGGCCAAGGGAAGTGTAACTGTAGAAGCCATAACTCCCATAATGAATTCTGAAAAATGTACAGGGTGTGGTTTGTGTGCTCGCGTATGTCCTTATAATGCAATCACAGTTGATAAGGAGAAAAAGGAAGCCTCAGTAGTTGAAGCTGCATGTCATGGCTGTGGTACTTGCGGGGCTGAGTGTCCATTTGATGCAATTGAGATGAGGCACTTTACTGATGAGCAGATTTACTCTGAGATAGATGCCGCAACTGCGATAGATGCTGAAAAGAAGATCGTGGCTTTTTGTTGTAACTGGTGTAGTTACGCAGGAGCTGACTTTGCTGGAGTAAGCAGGATGCAGTATCCTCCAAGCGTACGGATAATCAGAACTATGTGTTCAGGAAGAATCTCCAAGAAATTTGTTGAATGGGCCTTTCTAAGAGGAGCAGCAGCGGTGCTTGTTGCAGGATGCCATTTGAACGATTGCCATTACATTGAT
>JAUWDF010000106.1 GCA_030608925.1 Candidatus Bathyarchaeota archaeon
TGTCGCCATTGAAGTTTACAGGGAAAAGACTAGTGGGGGAAATAAATAGTGGAAAAGATGTTTATGACTGGAAATGAGGCGATAGCTGAGGCAGCAATACAAGCTGGATGTAGACACTTTTTTGGTTATCCAATAACCCCTCAAAGCGAACTTCCTGAATACATGTCGAAACGACTCCCAGAAGTTGGCGGTGTTTTCCTTCAGGCGGAAAGTGAAGTAGCAGCGATTAACATGCTTTTTGGGGCAGCAGGTGCTGAACTTCCATGTGTTATAGTAAATATCATGCGTGGAGGACCCGGATTAGGCGGCATTCAACCTTCCCAATCTGACTATTTCCAAGCCACAAAAGGTGGTGGGCATGGAGATTACCACTTGCTTGTGTTCGCACCCCATACGATTCAGGAAGCAGTTTCTCTCACAATGGACGCTTTCGATCTGGCTGACAAATACCGAAATCCTGTGATGGTCTTGGGTGACGGCAATATGGGTCAGATGATGGAACCAGTTGTTTTCAAGAAAAATAGCGGACTCAAGCTTCCAGAGAAGCGGTGGGCTCTAACGGGGGCTAAGGGGAGACCTGTAAATTTAATCAAAAGTCTTTACCTAGATCCTCAGGCTCTTGAAAAACATAATCTGGAAATAAACCGAAAAATCCAGGAAATGATTGCGAACGAGGTTCGAGTGGAAACTTATAGTGTGGAGGACGCTGAGATAGTTATTGTCGCTTATGGAACTGTCGCTAGAATTGCTAAGACGGCTATTAGGGTTCTACGTGAGCGAGGGTTCAAGGTTGGAATGATAAGACCAATTACAGTTTTTCCATTTCCTTATTCGACCTTTGAGGAGATTAGTGGTGACCTACGAAAGTTCCTGGTGGTAGAAATGAGTCTAGGACAAATGGTTGAAGATGTTAAGCTTGGTGTTTGTGGCAAAGCTCCTGTTGAGTTCTACGGAAGGACTGGAGGAGTAGTGCCAACTTATGACGAAATAGTTACTGAAACGGAGAGACTTTTCAAAGGAGTGCCATGAGAAATGCAAGTGGAACAGGTGAAGGTTTTCACACGACCAAAAACATTACGTCCTGTAGTAACGCATTACTGCCCCGGTTGTGGACACGGAATAGTGGCTCGTTTAATAGCTGAAATAATAGACGAGTTTGGAATTGCGGAAAAAACTGTCGGAGTTGCACCGGTGGGTTGTTCTGTTCTTCTTTACAACTATTTGGATATTGACATGTTTGAAGCTGCTCACGGTCGTGCACCCGCAGTCGCCACCGGATGCAAACGAGTACACCCTGAACTAGCAGTCTTCACATATCAAGGAGATGGCGATTTCGCTTCAATAGGAACTGCTGAAGCAGTGCATGCCGCTGCAAGAGGTGAACTAATCACCACAATTTTCATCAATAACGCCATCTATGGAATGACTGGGGGCCAAATGGCTCCTACAACCCTTCTCGGTCAAAAGACTTCGACTTCTCCGCAGGGGCGAAACTCAAAGGTAGCTGGATTTCCGATTCGTATGGCTGAGTTGCTAGCAACCTTGGAAGGCGCTAAATATATTGCGAGAACAGCTGTCCACGACCCGAAGAACGTTATTCAAACAAAAAAATCTATTAGAAGAGCATTTGAAACACAACTAAAAGGCTTAGGCTACTCCATGGTAGAAATATTATCTCAATGTCCAATAGGATGGCACATGACACCGCCTGAATCAACGAAATGGGTTCAAGAGAAAATGATGCAATACTATCCCTTAGGTGAATTCAAAATCTCAAAGGAGGTTTAACAGATGGAAAAAACAGCAAAGAAGTCTCTATACGCTAATGTAATTATGGCAGGGTTTGGAGGTCAAGGTTTGATGTTTATCGGTAAACTCTTGGCTTACAGTGGAATGAAAAATGGGAAACATGTGACATGGATACCTTCTTACGGTCCTGAAATGCGTGGAGGAACAGCCAACTGTACGGTAGTTATCTCCGATGAGGAAATAGGTTCACCAGTCATAACATCTCCTCAAGCATTGATCATTATGAATAATCCTTCTCTGGAGGCTTTTGAGTCGCGGTTAGAACCCGAAGGATTTCTGTTCCTCAACAGCTCACTAATTACCCAGAAAATAGCACGCAATGACATTGATATAATATCGATTCCAGCGAACGATATCGCATTGGAAGTAGGTGAAAGGCGAGTAGCAAATATGGTGATGCTTGGAGCCTATATTGAACGCACAAAAGTTGTTCCTAAGGAAAGTATTTACGATGGCTTGAAAGGGTTTTTTGGAGACAAAGTTAAATTTCTCGATGTAAACATTAAGGCCTTCGAGAGAGGAATTTCACATAGTGAATAAAAGCAACATTTGTGTGAACAATAAACTTGAACTCCAAGTCGATGCGTGCAAACAGGAAAACTATAAGAGAACCCCGTAGAGTGGTATACAATACAAAACAGAATATCTGATATGATTTTCATCAAGGAATTGCTGGAAGTAGAAAACATGACTGAAGAAAATGTTAATGGGATAAACTCTGAAAAGCCCAAAGAAATAGCAACAACACGCGAAAACAATGTCCTCGTCGGTCGAAAACCAGTGATGAACTATGTGGTTGCCTGTCTTACCTTCTTCAATTCAGGGGAGAAGAGCATTTTTGTCAAAGCTAGGGGACGTGCAATCACCACAGCCGTCGATGCTGTGGAGCTTCTTCGACGAGGTTTCGCGAGTGATGTGAAAGTGAGTACTATCAACATCGGTACAGAAGAGCTTCAAAGAGAAGATGGGAGAAAAAGCAACGTCTCCACAATCGAGATAAAACTTGAAAGACCATAGATCTGAAGAAGCCACACATAACCTAATTTCAGTCTTCCAGATATCGACAAAAAGATCCTGACTTATATTTACTTCTAATCAACTACTAAATAGATACTTATAAGAATCTCTTTGAGGCTAATTTAGTCTTCAAAAGAGGTTAACGAAATGTCAGCTTATCCAAAAATGGTGGTAACACCACCAGGACCTAAAGCAAGAGAGCTAGCAAAACGAGATGAAAAGGTGATCTCACAATCATTTGTTCGCTTCTACCCCCTTGCTATAAAACACGGGAAGGGTTGTATAATCCGAGACGTGGATGGAAATGACTACATAGACTTCAACTCTGGTCTCGTGTGCCTAAACGTAGGGCACAGTCATCCAAAGGTTACAAAGGCAATAAAGAACCAGGTAGAAAGCTTTCTCCACTATTCAGTTACTGACTTCATGTACCAAAAAGTAGTGGATGTTGCTGAGAAACTAGTGGAAATCACTCCTGGAGCTTGGGAGAAGAAAGTTTTCTTCTGTAACAGTGGCGCTGAAGCAGTTGAAGCAGGAGCGAAGCTTGCAAGATGGCACACTCGAAGACAATTATACATCGCATTTATCAGCGCCTTTCACGGTAGAACCTTTGGCGGGATGTCCTTCACTGCTAGCAAACCTGTTCAAAGACGCTACTTCTCCCCCTTGGTCCCCGGTGTAACCCATGTACCATACGGTTATTGTTACCGCTGCCCCTTCAAATTAACCTATCCAGAATGCCACTATTGGTGCGTTGATTTCATAGATGAATACCTACTGCAAAAATATATTCCTCCAGAAGAAGTCGCAGCTTTCGTTTTTGAGCCAATACAAGGAGAAGGTGGCTATGTTGTTCCTCCTCCAGGATATTTCCAAAGACTCAAAAAACTGGCTGACAAGTATGGCATACTATTAATGGATGATGAGATTCAAGCAGGAATGGGGAGAACAGGAAAATGGTTTGCGATAGAACACTGGAATGTGGAACCGGATTTGATCTGCGTAGCCAAATCTTTAGCAGCGGGGCTCCCCCTGGGAGCAATGATAGCCAGAAGCACGATTATGGACTGGGAAGGAGGTTCGCACGCGTCCACCTTTGGCGGAAACCCAGTTTCCTGCGCAGCAGCCTCTGCAGTAATAGATATTACCCGAGATGAGAAGTTGAGGGAGAATGCAGTGAAGCAGGGGGTTTATATGAAAAAACGATTGGAAGAGCTTAAGGATGAGAGTGAGATTGTCGGTGATGTTCGTGGAAAGGGCTTAATGATAGGAGTTGAACTCGTTGAAGATAAAGAGAGCAAAAAACCAGCCTCAAAGAAAGCGTCAGAAGTTATAACGCGAAGCTGGAAGAGGGGTGTTGCAGTTATCACATGCGGCAAGTCAACAATACGTTTGGTTCCGCCACTAATAATAACACGAGAACTCGTTGACTCAGGATTG
>JAUWDF010000105.1 GCA_030608925.1 Candidatus Bathyarchaeota archaeon
ATCCAGCGCTTATTTGGCTCGCTGTATTCAGTGGACACCTAATTACGCTATCGGAGAAATAATCAACTTGGAATGCGCGTAAAGTTGAATTATGAGATAATCTAATTGGTTCACATGAACGTTAAAATCATTCTCGCTTCAATCGCTGTGGTGATTCTCTTTTTTTTCGGAGTGATTTTTGCTCTCGCTTCAACGTATAATTCTATGAGGTTAGCGGTTGCGGTAATCTTGTTTGGGGCTGGTTTCGGAATCATAGCTGTCCTATACTTGACTACGAAATCAACACGAAAAGTAGTCCATAGAGTTGAACTGTCTGGAGAGATGAAGGCTGTTCCCATCAAATGTCCTAACTGTAGCGCTTCAATGAAACCTGATAGAATAAGAGTTGTTGATGGGGTACCTTATGTAACTTGCATTTATTGCAATCACACCTTTGAAGTAGCAGAGGAGCCAAAATGGTGAAACTTCAACTGACTACGATTTATCCATGTGCTCTTGCTCTAGTATTCAGCCTCGTGATTTTGACAATTCCAATACTAGGGGTGCAAGCCCAGGATTTGGTTTACCATCTGGAACATGAATGGGTTAAGATATGGGTAAATCAAGATGGGACTATAGACCTACTATATGATGTTATCATAGTTTGCGATGCAGGGACGTTGCATTGGGTTGAGATTGGTCAGCCAAATCATGATTTTCATATTGGCGATGCTTTTGATGAAAACGGCAACTATCTACCAGCCCGAGACACTAGTAGTGGGGACCAGTACAAGATCCAGGTAGACCTACAGGATTTGGATGCTGGCGAAAAGGTCCAATTCAATCTCACAAGCAACGTTGGTCAGATGATATGGGAGGATTCCCAGAATCCTGGCAACGTTGGAATGCAATTCACACCTACATGGTTTCCAGTTTCAATTGGGAATCTTCGGCTCTTAATCATTCTACCTTCGGGCGTCAACGCAAGCAACCTCAAAACCATGACCGGCGTAGAATGGGATAATTCAGGTTCCGAGGATGGACAATTCACAGTTTACTGGGAGAGATCAAATCTAGCTCCCGATCAGGAGTTTACTTTTGGTGTTTCTTTCCCAAAGGAGTTCGTTCAGAATTACCAAGTTCAACCAAGCTTCCTGGAGAAATACGGGCTTTGGATTGCTGTTCTCGGAACACTTATTGCAGTTGTTGGAATTGTTGGATTTGTCGCCTTTCGAAAGAGAGAGTATTTAAAGCCAATTTTAAGTGTTGAAACCCTCGGGATTAGACGAGGCCTAACTGCAGTTGAAGCTTCCTACCTTTTGGAATTGAAGCCAAAAATGATAGTAACAGAGATTCTATACAGTCTTCTAAGAAAGAGAGCTGTTTGGGTGACCGCATCCAAACCTTCAGTGACTTTGAAAGTTCTACCACCATATAAAGGTGGAAACAAGGAGAACTTGAGTGACCTAAAGCTTCGATACTATGAAATTGACTTCCTAAACGCGATAAAGGAAGACGGAACTCTTAATGAACAAGGGTTAGCAGACACGGTACTGTTTCTTCGCAGTTCAGTTGAAGAGAAGCTTAGAGGTTACTGTAGACGGGACACGGTAGATTACTACAGAAAAGTGGTAGCTAAGGCTTGGGAGCAAGTGGAGCAGGAGGGAACTCCAGCACTAGCATCTAAAGCATTTGATGAACAGCTCTTGTGGCTTCTTCTCGATCCCCAACGAGATGCTAAAACAAGAAAGGCTTTTGAGAACCGGGTGTTTGAGCCTGCCCCCCTTTGGTTCTGGTACTGGTATGGTTATGGACAATACAATCGTCGACCAACCTACAAACCAAATGTGGAATCTCCAACTCAATCAGCACCCCCACCCAAGATACCGGGTGCAGACTTTGCGGATGGCATCGCCACAGCGGTTGAGAACACGTCGAATAACATTGTAGGGAATCTAGAAAAGTTTGCTAACTCGATTATTCCAACGCCTCCTCCAAAGAAGACCTCTCGTAAACCGGCTCGAAAAGGGTCTAGTTGTGTATGTGCTTGCGCAGCCTGTGCTTGCGCATGCGCCTGTGTTTCATGTGCCTGCGCTTGCGCGGGTGGAGGAGCAGGATAGGGGGTTAAAGAACTGGGTTTCCTTAAGAAAACCTTCATGCGTTCACGAATTCCAGTAGGTCGGTACACCTTCAGAGGGGTTGGAGATTTCTCTAAAATGGCACTGCAACTGAGAGTGGAGCCTAAGGGACGAGGACTTCTAGTAATTAACGCAAACACTGTACTGTATCTGAATGAAACCGCAACTGCCCATGCATATTACATGATGCAAGGAATACCAGTTGAAGAAGCAGTAGCAAACATCAGAAAGATCTACAAGGTGGAGAAAGAGGCTGCAATAGCTGACCATGAAAAACTCATCTACACGGTAAATACTCTAGCACAAACTGAAAAAGTCTGTCCAGTGTCCTTCCTCAACGTAGAGCAAGTTGAACCCTTCACCCAACCGTTGTCTGCACCCCTCAGAATGGATCTGGCTCTGACTTTCAAATGCCAAAACAACTGTGTCCACTGTTATGCAGGTGGACCCCACAGCACTCCTGAACTCACCACCCAACAGTGGAAAGAAGTAATCGAGAAGCTGAGAAAAATCGGGATATTCATCACCACCTTTACGGGGGGTGAGCCAACTCTGCGACAAGATCTAACTGAACTACTAAAGACTGCACAGGACTCAGGTCTCGTCACGGGGTTAATAACAAATGGACGAAGACTGAAAGATAAGAAATACGTTAAATCCCTTGAACTCTCGGGACTCGACTTTGTACAAGTAACATTGGAATCTCACAAAGCTGACATCCATGACAAGATTACAAGCGTTAAAGGAAGTTGGGAAGAAACCGTTGCTGGAATCAAGAATGCTGTAGATACTGAGATCTACGTCACCACAAACACTACCTTAAACACCCAAAACGCACCTGACTTCCTCGACACAATAGACTTCCTCAAAGAACTGAAGGTAGCAACCTTTGGATGTAACAGCATAATATATTCAGGAAGAGCTTTAGAATCAAATCGTGAATTCGCCTTATCTCTAGAAGCTCTGAATGATCTGCTACCAAAAATACGAGAGAAAGCTAGTCATCTAGACCTGAAATTTCTCTGGTACACACCCACCCAATATTGCCAGCTTGATCCAGTAAAGCTAGGTTTAGGAGTAAAATCTTGCACAGCCGCTCTCATCAACATGTGCGTTGGTCCAAATGGGGACGTTTACCCATGCCAAAGCTACTTTGAGAGCCTAGGAAACATACTCAAGGAAAAATGGACTAAGATCTGGAATAAACCTCTTGCCACCCGTATCAGGAATAGAGAATACGTCGAAGCAAAATGCACTCAATGTCCCCAGCTCAATGTTTGTGGAGGAGGATGCCCCCTTGAGTTACAGAAAGATAAGTACTTGTGCGCAGAGGCAAAATAGGTTTTCAACCTGATCCAGTACGCACGTCAATCGCTAAGAGTACATACTGTGTTGCTAGGCGCCAACCACTTTTACCCCTTCAACCCTCAGTGAAGGCACAACAGCATTTTGATATTGGGTTGCATCCTTCCCCACACCTGATATGTTCTTTAGCCAATCAAACACCACGCCTGAGATCATTCCATCTTTGATAGAATATTGTATCTCTCCGTTTTTTATGAAGAAGGCGTTGGAAAGCTGGGCACTGACCATTCCAGAACCTGCCTGAGGAAAGCCTGCCATAGAGTCAACTAATACACCTTTTTTAATTTCGAATGTCAGTTGTTCTTTTGTCTTGTCTCCGGGTAGAATCGTTAGATTTGATGGATATACGATTGGAAGGGTTCTGTACCCGTCGCCTATAATGGATTTCACCATGTCAAATCCTGTAGATCGAGACGCATTGCCCGTGTTGATTGTTTTAAGGGCATTTGCAGAGGTCGCATTATGAATGTGACTTAGGAGCTCTCCCTTTCTGAGCATCACCGTTTTCCTGGAAGCACAACCCTCATCATCAAAGGTTCTTGAAGCAAATCCCTTTTCGAGGACTGGGTTATCGATGACTGTTAGAGACTCGGATGCGACTTTTTCTCCAATCTTTCCTTTCCAAGCTGATCTTCCCGCAACCACGTTATCTCCTTTTAGCGCATCCACTAAGACTTCGTTTAGTTGTGTGGAAACTGCTTCTGGATCAAAAACTACAGTACCCTGAAAAGTTTTTACTCTCTTTGGCTTGAAGAGCTTTATCACTTTTTTTCCGAGGTTCTCACCAACCTT
>JAUWDF010000049.1 GCA_030608925.1 Candidatus Bathyarchaeota archaeon
CCAGATTGTATATGACGCACGGTTCACGAGTACTGCTAGTATAGCGAAGAACTTTCCGATAGTTGGACTCAATGGTTTCTCCAAGACTTATCTAGCCACTGGATGGAGGTTAGGCTATGTTTATTTTTATGACCCGGAAAAGAAATTAGAGAAGCTAAAGGAGAGCGTGAATAAGGAAACTCGGATCAGACTCTGCTCCAACACTCCTGTTCAAAGGGCGGGTGTGGCAGCTCTCAAGGGACCTCAAGATCATATCAAGAAACTTGTCATGAAACTACGTGAAAGAAGAGATTATGTTTTGAGGCGCCTAAACGAGATTGAAGGGTTGAGTTGTGAAAAACCTCAAGGAGCTTTCTATGTTTTTCCTCGAATTCACGGAATCGGACGGCGTTGGAAGAGTGATTTCAGTTTCGTGAAAGATGTTATAGAGAAAACAGGAGTTCTTCTTGTCCACGGTTCAGGATTCTGCAGCACCTATGGAGCAGGGCACTTTAGAGGTGTATTCTTACCACCCATTGAGGTCTTGGAAGACGCCTTGAACAGATTGGAAAACTTCATGAAATCTTGAAAAGTGTCAAATGTATGGCTAGTATATAATCCATCTTTGAATAAGGCGCTCTTCCCCGGAGTCCGCCCCTAGCTTGTGATTTTCTTCCATGAGTTCAAGTGAAACTCAATTCCCAGAGTTTTCTTAAAGGTGGGTGAAGCGTTTGAATATTATTAATATGCTTTTGCCTTGGGATTTTATCCGTAGAATTGTGGTCGCCTAGATAATTTCATTGGCAGGGGCAATGGTTTAAAGGGTTTGTCTTTTGTCTCTTCCAAGATAGTTTTAACGAGGTTTTTCAAGGTTACTTTCACGATTTTTCCGGTGAGCCTTTCCCTGACTGAAAGGATGCCGGAATCTAACTCCCTTTGTCCGATGACTACTACGTAGTTTGTCCATTCGATCTCTGCTTCTCTTATTTTCTTTTGCATGGTCATCGAACGGTCATCGAAGTCTGCTCGTATGTCGTGTTTACTTATTTCTTCTGCAATTCTTTCCGCGTTTTTACTAAATTTGTCCGAGAGTGGTATTATTCTGACTTGTGTGGGTGAAAGCCACAGGGGAAGAATCGGAGCTTTGCCCAGCTTTTGTTCCTTGTAAGCTTTTTCAAGCATCGCGTAAACGCATCGTTCCACTCCTCCACTAGGTGAACAGTGGAGAATTAGTGGATGTTGCTTTTCACCTTGTTTATCAGTGTATGTGATTTCGTATCTGTAGGCGTTTTCAACGTCAAGTTGGTCTGTTGATAATGCTGAGGCTTTATTTTGGTTGTCAACAAAGTTGAATTCCCATTTTAGGATCCAGTAGAAGGCTTTCTCCTCAAACATCTCTACAAGGACGGGTTTTCCAAATTGTTTTGAAAGCCTATTTATGAAATCTCTATTCTCCCTGTATACTTCTTTTGTAAATCTGATGCCTAGTTCGTAATCGTCTTTGTTAAATCCGAAAGCTTCCAGAACTTTTCCGCAGAGGTTGAAGCGGAGGATAAGTTCTTTTTTGGCTTGATCGAGGTTGTAGCAAAGGGCGTGGCAATCAGGCATTGTAAAAGCACGTTGTCGCCGGAGTCCGGTTAATTCGCCGCTTTTCTCGCGTCTAAAACTGTATCTAGTAAGTTCATATATTCGTAGGGGAAGTTGCTTGTAGGAAATTTGAGCGTCATGAAGCATTAGAAATTGACCGAAGCATGCAGCGAACCTAAGGAAAAGATCCTTGTCTTCAGATTTCAGCAGGTATTGCCTCGCAGGGAATCTGTTAATGTAGTCACTCAGGCTGGGGTGATGATAGTCGTACATGATTGGTGTTTCCACTTCCATTGCACCATAATCGATCATGGTTCTGGTGACGAATTGCTCAATTAGTGATTTGATGAGCCGTCCTTTTGGATACCATCTCAGGTTACCGGGGTCGCTACCTGGTTCGTAGTCGACTATCTCGAGCTTTTTCATCAGCTTTATGTGAACTGCCATCTGTTGACTTGTCCTCATCTTTGAGATCTCGTATTTAGCAAACTTCTCCAGATTCTCATGATCCTTAAAATCGAATTCTTCCACGGGTACCAATTCTCCATCCTCCTGCAGGATGTGCCATGACGGTTTCATTTTTTCCTCGGCTTTGAGGGCTTCAGAAACCCCTTCTTCCTTCTCAGCTTCTTTTGTCTGAAAAACTCTAGACTGCTCCGCTAAGGGATGACCTTTTACTGAAATAGTGAATTGTTTGTTCCAGCCAAAGGGTGCACGAAAGGTCTCTATTTTCATCTTCTTCGCATCTTCTTCCATGACCTTGAGTATTTTTAGAGCTAATGCTGGTCTCGCTAGGTTGCTGCTCAGGTGAGCGTACGGATATATGAGAATCTTGTTTACACGTAGTTTCTCTAGGAATTCTTTAAGTTCTTTGATAGCGTGTGAGGCTACTGATTCATTATCACCCTCCTCCACAGCTGTGAAGAGTACAACAACTTCATCTATCTTTTCTTCCTCTTTTCTCGCTTCATCAGCTATTTTGATTTCTTTCTTCACTGGTTTGAATGTGATATAGTTTGAATGGAGTTGAAGTATACGCAAACTTTCTACCTGCTTGAACTGAATTAGACCTAATATTTATCGGGGCTTTCTAAAAACGCTTGTGAAAGTATCCTTCCAGTTTTCTGGAAAAATCGCTCTTCCTGTTACCTTGAATCGTGGTGTCTCCATTTTTCAATCGTTCTATCTTTTTTCGAGGACTTTTTATATTCCTTGTAATGCTCTTTGCACAGGTAAGCTCTTCTTTCCTCGCCTATCTTCAAGCCAGCAACAGTAACCTTTCCCGAGGAGAGGGATCGAACTGCGTCTTTGTCACATTTTGTAACACTGCATTTCACACCTTTGCTTATTCTTCCCATTACAGGTTCCTCCAAGGCGTATTATCAGAAAGTGGCTTAATTCATTTCTAATATATTTTGATTGCCTTATTAAAACTGCTTTTTTCACAAAACCTTTCTGGGCAAACTTTTCTTGATGAGGATGAGTATTTGAACCAACGTGGATGTAGTGCAACATATTCTGGGATTGCGAGCATTGATATATAAGTGGCTTTTACAATTCACTATCTCACAAAAGGACGTGTAGGTATTTGCCTGTAAAAAGAAAAAGCCGTGGAAGATCAAAAGGAGGAAAGGGGAAGGGCGGGTTGGTGCAGTGCCATGGCTGCGGTCAACAGGTTCCACGTGATAAAGCAAAACGTGTTTCTCGTAGGGTTTCAATGGTTGATTATGCCTTGTCTAAGGAGCTGAGGCAAAAGGGCACCTACATTGCTTCACCTATCGAAACCAAATTCTATTGTGTTTCTTGCGCTGTTCATCGAGGTGTGGTGAAGGTGCGATCAAGGACTGATCGAAAACAGAAACGAAGAAGACGTTAGCTTCATCTTTGTTTAGATGCATTGTAGAAAAAGATTGTACGTTGAAGAACGGTTAGATTTGTCAGTATCGCTAGGATAATTGCACTCCATGATATGGCTTCGATTTTGAATAGAGCTATTAAGCTAGCTACAACTAGAATTATAATTCTTTCAGCTCGTTCTGCTAGGCCCACTGTTTCCATCTTAACCCCTGTGGCTTCTGCTCTAGCACGGGAGTAGCTGACTAGTAGAGAGCCAACGAGGGCTCCAGAACCCGAAATGGGGTCCCATAGTCGGCTAGCTATCAAGGCGATGAATATAAAGGCGTCTGCGTAGCGATCAAGGAGAGAATCCAAGAAGCCCCCAAAGACTGAAGTCTCTCCATAAAGTCGGGCAACGATCCCGTCCAAAGCGTCCCAGAATCCAGATAGCAGAAAGAGAATTGCTCCAAGAAGAATAAACAAATTGTTCTTCTCCAGCGCCCATGCCCAGTATGAACAGCCAGCCAGCACTGCAAAGAGGATTCCTATTGCACTTATTTTGTTTGGAGTAAAACCTGCTTTATGGAGTAGTCTGGCTTCGGTTCCGAGCAGAGCTTGAATACGCTCCTTGAAACGAGTTAGCATATTGATTCACGAATTGTGTTATGTTGTGAGGAATCTTTATTTAAGAAGTAGCTTGAAAAGTGGGGACACGGATTTGATGGTGTGATTAAGTGCTTTTAAAATTTCTAGTGACTTTCCCTTTAGTAGGCAACTGCTACTCTCACCAAGCTTGTGGCTTCCTTGCTACACATGGCGCATTGACCCTCAATTTTCTTAGGCGAATCAACAGGTGTTCCCAATACCTTGGCTTTGACATGTTCTTCAAGTTCATGACCACATGCCTCTTCGCCACACCAAGGTATTTCGATTATTCCTGCCCTTTTTTTAAGCAGTTCATTGGCTTCCTGCAGATTGTCCACTTGAAATATGCGCGTCTGTAGCCATTTCCAAGCCTTATTTCTCATGTCTATTGTCATTTGGTCTATTATCTGAGGTAGGCGGGTTTTCAAGTCCACAGTTTTGTAAGCTTCTTTCTTGAATGTATCTCGACGAACTATAATCGCTTGGTCTTTCTGAAGATCTTTAGGGCCGATTTCGATGCGAATTGGAACGCCTCTTGTTTCCCAATAGAAGAATTTAGCTCCAGGAGTCAAATCGTCTCTTGTGTCGACTTTGACCCTAAGGCCTAGGCTTCTCATCTCGGCTGCAATATGCGAACATACTTCTAGAATGGCTGTTCCGCTTTCTTTGTGGGGTATGGGGATTATTATTATTTGGAGTGGAGCATGTTTGGGCACTAAAACAATGCCGTTATCATCTCCATGTATGGCTATCAGAGCTGCGATGCCACGTTCGCTTATTCCGTAGCAGGTCTGCCAAACGAATTCATGGTTGCCTTCTAAGGTTTCATATTTGATGTTAAAGGCTTTGGAGAAGTTTTGACCGAGATTGTGTACTGTTCCTGATTGAAGTGTGCGACCATCGGGCATGAGGACGTCGAAGGCGATTGAGTAGAGAGAGCCAGGGAACTTGTCCCAGTCTGGTCGGCGACTAATAGTGTAGGAGATGCCGCATGCATCAAAGAAGTCTTTGTAGATTTGGATTGCTTCTTGGATTTGCGTTTCTGCATTGTCTAGATTTGCATGACATGTGTGGGCTTCTTTGAATGTGGAGACTTCACGAACCCGGATAATGGGTCTTGTGGTTTTTGTTTCGTACCGGAAAACACTGCCTATTTGGTAGAGTTTCATAGGCAAATCGCCATGGTTTCGAATCCAGAGCTCAAACATGGGGTACATTGCTGTCTCACTGGTGGGTCTCAATGCATATCTGAGTTCTAATGGTTTAGAGCCACCATGAGTTACCCAGAACAATTCGTTTTCGAAATCTTTTATGTGGGTAGCTTCCTTGCGGATGTTTGCTTCTGTAACTAGAATTGGAAATTGCACTTCATCATGTCCTTTGGCATCGTGCAAGTTTCTAAGTAATTGAGTGACATGTTTGCGTATTTTAAATCCGTAGGGGAGCCAAACGCCGCAACCTTTGATTGGGTAGCGGTAGTCGAGTATTTCCGCGTCCATTAACATTTGGCGAAACCATTCACCAAAGTGTTTATCTCGTTTTTCATGTTTGGCAGTTACCATCTGTTTTTCCAGCTTTACGAAGGTTATAACCACATTGATATTTTAGTTTTTCAACCCATGTCAAGAGAATTAGGTTGGATTGTGCTTCCGTTGAGTGTTTATTCCTCGAACGCTCTCTCACATGTAGAGGTGGGAACGTGTAGTAGTATATTAATATCTCAGATGGTTAAGATGGCTAAAGGAGAAAGGTGGAAAATGGATAGAGTTGATTGGGTTCTTCTCGTCTTTCCTTTTCTACCGTTGGCTGATCTGCTCTCTACGCTTTTTTCCCTTAGTTTGGGCGGTGAAGAAGTCGGAATCTTAGCTCGTTCAGTGTTGGCATCATATGGGTTTCCTGGGTTAGGAATGCTGGCAATTTGTACTTCCATCATCTTTCTTTGTCTCATACGAATCATAACTTACATCAAGGAATTTTACATCAGCGACATGAGATTCCGAGGGATTGGGTACACTTTAAGTATTCCCATATTTTGGTTCTTCATGTTGGAAGGAGTTTACGTTTCGACTGTTGCCTTAAATTTCTTTGCGCCATTTAGCCATTTCCTCACGCAATCTATTGCCTTGAGAGGAGTTATAGCTGGAGCATATTTTGTCAGCGTTGTTTTACTAACTAAATCCCATTTAAACAGATTGCCACGTAGATGAGTTCAGTAATCATCTAATAAAAAG
>JAUWDF010000173.1 GCA_030608925.1 Candidatus Bathyarchaeota archaeon
AGAAGGAATTTCGAAACTCTCGCTCTGCTTCTCCAAAAAGACCCTTCAATCCTAACATTGAAGTATGGAAATAGATTTTGATTAAAAGGTTTTCACGTCTACGCATCGTCTAATATGGCTGATAATAGTGTATGAGAATCGTGCGAGTGCAAAAAATGAAATGCTCAACTGATGATAAGTCATGAACTGTGTGAACCTATGAAGATTAAACTCACCAGTGTATTTGTGGACAACCAAGATGAGGCGCTTAGGTTTTACACGGAGGTTTTAGGCTTCGTCAAGAAAGAGGAAATGCCTGTAGGGAAATTCAAATGGTTGACAGTTGTCTCACCTGAGGAGCTAGATGGTACTGAGCTACTTCTTGAGCCCAACGACAACCAAACTGCCAAAACATACCAAATGGCTATCTTTAAGCAGGGGATCCCTGCAACGACATTCTTTGTTAAGGATGTTCAGAGAGAGTATGAAAGAATGAAGAAGCGGGATGTGGTGTTTACTGTGGAGCCAACCGAGACGGGATCGGGGGCTGTTGCCATTTTCGATGATACTTGCGGAAACCTCATACAGATAGTGCAGAATCGCTCGAAGAAATAAACCGCAGTTCCGGAGCACTGAGCGACAGTCACTTGTTGAGCTCTTACCAGATGCCTGGGAATAGTTTGTGCCTGACTTGTCTGGAGTATTCTGAGTATCCATCTAATTCTTCTTGGAGTGTTCTGTCTTCCAATGAAGCGCGGATCATGAGTAGGATAATATAGATTCCTACTGGGATGAAGGTGAAGGCGGACCCAATTATCAAAGGAATCGACAGGCTATAAAAGACACCGCCTAAATACCCAGGGTGTCTCACAATTCTGTACGGTCCAGTTGATATCACGCTGTGACCTCTATCCGTCTGAATTCGAACAGTCGGTTCGAAATGGGGGTTGACTGCCATGGCCCAGTTGATAAGAATCGTTGAAGCCACTAAGAACACGAAGCCTAAAGCAGCAAACTGAACGTCGAGAACTGACCAGTGAAACCTGCCTACATCCAATCCAGCAATAGTGGGTACAGCGACAAGAACTGTGAGATTGGTTACGCGCATTAATATTCCGTCCCACAGTTTTGATCCCTCTCTTTTTCTTTTCAGCCTATGAACCAAGAGTTCAGGATTGAGCTTGAACTGAATAGCCGTGCTAATAGCGTAATGCAGAAAAGAGGCTCCAAAGAACGCCCACGGTCTAAATCCAGCAAAATTACCTGCAGCGATGAAGAAAACAGTCATGATTAGAGTAAGCATCACAGAGGATAGCAAGAATGACTTGACCGCAGCCACTCTCAGCTTCCCAGTATCTAATTCTGACACCACTCAGGTCTAGTTCTGCATTTGACTTAAGATTTACGCGGAATAGCACGCATGCACAAATCTCATTAATGGCTCAGCCAACCGCTCTTCTCCATTTCGAGTTACCATAGAGCATGTGACCCTGTTCGAATATTGCGGCGTCACCTTGATAGGTGAAGAACAGATTAGGAATATTTGAATACTCGTAGAGGCGTTCGTTGCTCCATCCTTCCAGATGAAGGTACCCATTAGGGTCTACTTTTACTTCAATGGAGACATTTATGGTTCCGAAAATCATCATCGGGCACTTGCCGATGAATTTGCTCCAAGCTTCCCGGTTCGGTCCGCGTTCTTGAGACGGTTTGCCAAGGTAGTCCATGTAGAGAACGCCGAGGTTGTCCGAGTACATTTTCATGGAAATCGGACTGTTTTTTTCGTCAAGCTGAAAAACGACGCCTTTAGGGGATTTGGCGCTGAAAGCAGTAGTGCTGTACGGTGTAAGTTTTACCTTCCGATCGGGATAAATGAGGTTGAGGTTTTCCTCATGGAGTTTAACTCTCACTGTGCTCCAGGTGCCATTGTACACTCCTTCAAGCTTCTTCAACGCGTGCTCGTTGACATGTGTGGACTGGGCTTTTTTATACGGAAAATCTGTGACTCTGGAATCAACGCCTTTTGCCTTTAAAACTCGCTTGACAATTTTCAGGGTTAATGGACCGAGATACTGTTCGTATTCTTGATTGGCGAAAGCGACGACGCTGAAATCGTTGGTGGGGAGCCAGTACAATTCTGATCGTAATCCGAAGCCGCCTCCAGGATGATAGTAAAAGGTTGTGCCAAAGTTGTTGCCTATGAAAGTTCCGAGTCCATACCAGCCTTCTTTGGTACTGGACCGCATTTCATCAATATAGCTGGCATTCAGTATCTGCCTACCGTTGACAGCTCCTGAACCGAGTAGGAGTCTTGCGAAGATAGCTTGGTCATTAATAGATAGGTGGGCAGCTCCACAGCCCAAACCAACGGGATCTACTGCCGGTGCTGGGCGTTTTCCTAAATGCCCTTTTGCAGCATTGCGCAGTTCGTGCACCTTTCGTGTATCATAATGGAAGGTTATGCCTAGGGGATCGCCGAGAGCCTTTTGCACATATTCAGGGTAGGGCATGTCGGTTATGCGCTCCAAGGCATACGTGACTATATTCATACCAACGTTTGAATAGGAGAAGCAGGTTCCAACTGGAAACTTGAGCCAGGAACCTATGACGCTAGCGACATGTTCTTCGAAAGTGCAGGCGTCATAGTTGAAGACGCCACCTACTCTCGCTTCCATGGCAAGGCCAGAACTATGGGAAAGCAAATGGCGAAAACTGACCTTCTTGTACTCGTCTTCACCGTACCGGCTGTTCACGGTGAACGCAGGCCAGTAATCTACTAGGTGATCATCGAGCTTGACCACTCCCTTCTGAACGGCTAGAAGGAAAGCCACAGATGTAACGGTTTTTGTAGTTGATTGGAGGCAATAGAGCGTGTCAACATCAATTTCCTGCTTTCTCGTCATGTCTGTGTAGCCAAAACACCCTGTCCAAATTAGGTTATTTTGGGATACAAATGCTATTGAGAGCCCAGGAATATTGGCAGCTCTCATCTTTCGCGGAATTTCTTTTTGCAGGTCGTTAACGATCGGTTTGAATAGTCTTCCTAAAATTGAATCATTTTTACTCAAACGGAGCACCTGGATCGTTTGTCAAGTCTTGGAACACTGCTTCAGTATAGGCTATTAAGATTCTGAAAAAGGGGGTCATAGACAAGGAAGCTCTTGGCACCATAGTGGACGGGATGAAACGGAAGAAGCTTACAGAAAGGAGTTGGAGAACCTCGGGAACCTT
>JAUWDF010000016.1 GCA_030608925.1 Candidatus Bathyarchaeota archaeon
GTTGAGGGGCACTTACACATTTTATTCAACAATCTTAAAGGTGTTATGAATCCAAAGAGTAGTTTGAGCTCCGGAAATGAAGTCGGGCATCCCGCAATAGACTATTTAGCTTTAATCTACCTTTTCGAATTCCGTGCTTGGAGCACCACAAACTGGGCATGTCTTTGGAATAGAGGTTTCAGCCACATAGCCACAGCTGGTACATACATAGTATTCGGTGAAGCGCTGGGCTATTACGTGATCAAGCGCTTTTTTGTAAAGCTTAGCGTGAATCGCTTCCACATCTCGTGCTTGCGAGAATATCTGGGCAACAGCCTTTTCATTAGATGCCTCTGCTTCTCGAAGCATTTCAGGATAATGAATTCCATTGACTGCATTTTCCGACTGAAACGCATGTTCCAAGTTAGTCTGCGTGTCTGAGACCGATTCAAGTAGTGAAAAATGTCGTCTCGAATGAACTCCCTCAGCAGCAGCGACGGCTCTAAATAAATGAGCTATTTGTGGAAGTTCCTCGATATCTGCTTGTTGCGCGTACAATAGCAGCCTTTGATAAGCTTTAGCTTCTTCCACAAATGCCCTGTGCACATTCTCTGCAGTTTTTTTCACAAGTTTCAATTGACATCAACTTCATAGATTAAGTAGTTCGAATAAATAACTTAGCGTAAAGATCTGTAAAATGAGTGCTCTTGAAGGAATAGCTTACAATCACTCACAAATCTTGAGGATCGTTTCGAGCCTCAGGAGTCTGTAGCCTGATGAAAGCCTTCAAATGATTCAAGAATAAAATTGAGCCCGATATATCGGTTCTAGAGTCTAAGGGTGAGAAACTGGATTCAATTATGTTTTTTTCTTCGAGAACCCACAACAACCAATTTTCCTTTTGAGGATCCAATACTCTCCCTGATTAAATACCAATGGTGCTACCTTGGCGAAGTCAATCCTATTATTCTCGTTCAAAAACTCTTGGGAAATGTGAACACTGACAATCTTCCCAAGAAATAGGTGGTGTGCACCTACTGGGATCTCATTCATGACTGTACACTCGATATTTACTGGACATTCAAGGATTAGGGGAGCTTTCATGTTTTCTGCAGGTGTTGGTGTGAGACCTGTATCCGAGAATTTATCAACATCCCTTCCGGAAACTACCCCACACTGATCCACCTCCTTCAAAATATCCGCGTTTGGTACATTCACGACGAACTCTCCGGAGTTCTTTACGAGTTTATATGAGTGTCTTTCAGGGCGGATACCTATTCCTATTACTGGAGGATCAGAGCAGACTGTTCCCACCCACGCCAGCGTAATTATGTTAGGTCTCTCATTAGCTGCTACACTCGTAACTAATACTACTGGGCAGGGGTACAAGGCTGTTGAGGGATTCTTTGTGATTTTCAAACCTGAGGTCACCTAAGGCATTGTGCGCGCGCTACAAAAGCTTTTATGCAAATCGTAAGATAATGGCTCAATAAGGTAATGAAAAAATGACTTTCGAATCAAGTAAATATCTAAGCGCTATCGGAGCCTTACTTATGGTTATTGGTTTCTTAGGTGCAATGGTTCCATATGCAGGAATTCTATCTCTGCTTGGCATAATTCTTCTACTAATTGGAATAAAAGGTCTTGCTAATTTCTATAATGAGCAAGGGATATTCAATAACGTATTATATTCAATAATTACCGGAATTGTAGGATTTGTAGTTGCCATAGGAGCTGTGGCTATTTCAGCTGTCGCTGCTTTGGCTGATCTTGGTTTCGATTTAGCTAATATAGACGATTGGGCTACCGCTGGAACTGACTTTGGAGCTAAATTTACAGACTTTAGCGACTTTGGTGCAATATGGACTTTAATCAGTGCATTGGTAGTGGGTGCGATAATTCTCTTTGTTTCCGTAATCATTTCAATGTATTTCCTTAGAAAGTCAATGGTTCAATTATCTACAAAGTCTGGAATTGGTTTGTTTGGCACTGCAGGGATGCTGATGCTTATAGGTGCAGTTCTGACGATAGTTGCCATAGGATTGCTTTTAATTTTGATTGGATTAATACTCGCAACAGTGGCATTCTTCCAAATGAAGCCTACCACTACTCAATCTACACCCACGGCGCCGCCACCATCGTCACAACCGCCTTCATAGTAGCACATCATATCTTCCTTCTCTTTTTTTCGAAATAACATTAATCTTGGAAATGCTTGCTCAATAAGCGTGCACAAAAATCTTATTACCAATTTAAACTCCACCCTTAAAGGCGCGCGTAAATATGTTCCCAAGGACTGGATAGGTAAGAAGTCGGGGAGGGATTCCACGAACATGGATTTTAAACTAAGTTCGGACCAAATCGGAATCAGGAATGCTGTCAGAGATTTCTGTGGAAAGGAATTCAAACCTGAACTATCTTTGGAGTTAGATAGGAAGGAAGAATTTCCCACAAAGATATATGAAAAAGCAGCGAAACTCGGCTTCACAACCATGTCTCTCCCCAAAGAATATGGTGGACAAGGACGTGGGCTTCTAGAGACTTGCATTGCGATTGAAGAAATGTGTCGAGCAGATTCATCCTTTGGGATAGCGATTTCCACAGGAAACTTTGGGAGCGAACTAATCTCCATTTATGGTACTAAAGAGCAGAAAGAGAAGTATCTTCCTCCAATATGCCGAGGAGAGCATTTATCTGCTGCAGCTTTTACAGAGCCAAATGTTAGTGGAAGCGACATAACTCGCATGGAAACCACTGCCACAAAATGCGGAAATGAGTGGAAGCTCAACGGTGCAAAAACCTTCATCACAAACGCCACCGAAGCTAGTTTCATCATCGTCTTAGTTCAAACGGACACAAGAATTAAACCGACCTATAGAGGTGAAAGCCTTTTTGTGGTCGAGAATGGAGCCCTTGGACTTGAAACTCGAAAGCTACATGATAAGATGGGAATAAGATGCTCAGTTACTGGCGAAGTGTCACTCAATGATGTCATAGTCACTGACTGGAACATAGTTGGTGGATTGAACAAAGGGTTCTATCACTCTATGGAGTTTTTTGACAGATCCCGAGTGGGTGTAGCTGCTCAAGCAATTGGAATCGCTCAAGGAGCTTGGGAAATTGCATTTGAATACTCTAAGCAGAGAAAAGCATTTGGAAAGCCAATACTGGAGCACGAAGCAATAGGGTGTACACTTGCTGAGATTATGGCTAAAATTGAGGCTGCACGATGGTTAGCCTATCGAGCTGCATGGCTCGTGGACTCTGGGAAGATGGATCCAATGGTGAATGCTATGGTGAAACTCTTTGCTAGCAATATTGCGATGGAAACCACAAATTTCGCTATACAAACATTGGGAGCTTATGGATATCTGGGAGAGTATCGTGTTGAAAGATACCATAGGGATGCAAAAATTACTGAGATCTATGAAGGCACTACTGAGATTCAGAAACTAACCGTGCTCAAGTATCTGCGTTCACGTTTCGCTGGAAGGAGGGATGTGTAGGTGAATGAGGAAGAAATACCCTTTAAAGAGTTTCTCAAACTTGACCTAAGAGTCGGTGAAGTCATTGAAGCAGAGCACCTAACAGGTTCGAAGAATCTAATCAAAATGATTGTTGATTTCGGATTCGAAAAAAGGCAATGTGTTGCAGGATTGTTGAAATACTACAAGCCCCAAGAACTGGTAAACAGGAAATTCTCATTTTTGCTAAACCTTCAAAGACGGAAATTCATGGGTGTCGAATCCCAGTGTATGGTGATTGCTGCTGAAGATAAAAATTGAAATGTGATTCTCTTAAAACCGGAAAGGGACATCTAAAAAGGAAGCAGAATCAGATAAAACCCGGACGAATATTACTCAGTAGATACGCGAAAGTCAATAGTTCCGAAATTCAAGCAAACATGATGAAGCTGAAAAACCCCATCCATACCCAAGAGACAAGATCCTGTCACCTTCTCTAAGTTTATTCTCTGACAAAATCTCCTGAAGAATAAATGGTAAACTAGCTCCAGCTAGATTCCCATACTTCTTAAGAACTTCAAATGACTCGAAGAGTTTTTCATGTCCAACTCTAAATTTATTGGCTATGGTGTTAAGGATCTTCTGACTGCCCGTGTGAACTGCTAACTCCTTCATAGTTTTTAAGGTTTCTTCTGTATTTTCTCCAAACATGTAACTAAGGATCTGAGAAAGGTATTCAACACCAAGCTCTGGAATTCGTTTATCCAAGTACGAGTAAAGACCAAACTTGAAGGGTTCGTTGAACGTTGTCAGTCTAGTGTAACCCGCTAAATAATCATTGGGTTCAAGGTTGGTAACCTCTGCGATTTTCTTGACAGTTAATCCCTCTCCTTCCTTTCCTACTATTAAACTAGCGACTCCATCTCCAAAAAGGAAATACTCCATGGTCGCAATCCACTTCCTCAACTCAGTCACCCGACTAAGCTCATGATTTATTGAGTTGATTTTATCGATTTCCATAACAGCCTTTAATCCATGCACTTGATTTTGAAACCAGTATGAGTTTACACCGGAAAGACAAAGCAATACAAAATCTTTTGGATGGGCTGCAAGATGGGCTTTAGCTAACTCAAGGGTTTTCGTAAAAGCAGTGCACGCCATTCCTTGAACATTAACATGTTTGATGTATGAATCAAAACCAAGTTCTCGAATCAAAAGTTGACTTAGACCCGGGCAGAGAAACGGATTCACATCATAGGCAGCAATAAAATAACCAAAATCATCAGCTGTGAGACCAGCTTTTTTTACAGCGCGTTGACAAGCTTTTACACATAAGTTAACAATCCCAACTTCACTCAGAACTGTCTCCAATCCATGGTTTGAAGTATAATCATCTACTAGATGCCGATTTTCGACTCCCAAGTTAAGTACGTTCTGCTTGAGTCTCTCAGGAATCTGACATGGAAAAGACTCTAAAAGCTCTGATGTTGAATTCTTGTTTTCCGGTACTGCGGTTGATAATTGCAATATTTGCATGCCAATAGCAGAATTATACTGAATCATAAAAAGATTTAAACAACACCTGGTACGGTTTGAAGATTTGCTAGCGTTGAATTAAATGTGGACGTTGCCCGAGTCATCGGTCTGAAGGATAATATAGGACATCCGATACATTTATATTTCTCCATAGAAAAGTATAGGATACCCAATAAAAGTGAGGTGAGTTATATGGAAAAGAAGGAAACTAAAGAAAAAGTTAAGAAACCAAAAACTGAAGAAACTAGTTGCTCATGTTCATGCTGTAGTTAACATTTTTCCATGTTCGTGCATAGTAGCAATTAAGACTTAGATCCATCCACAACTAAGATATTGCATGGTGAACAGTTTTCTTCACTACTAGCTTTCATCTTTCCTCGCGTGTCCTTCCGGTCTTCTCTTACATATCGAGAGCAGAAAATCTCTTAGCCTTCTTTCAAATCTCACTTTTTCCTCATATTCCTCGTCAGTCATGTTCAGAAGATTCGCATAATGATTACACATAGTCTGCTTGAGAAGATTAATTGGATCCGATTTGACAAAGAAATTTGACAAACTGCATTTTGAGCATATTCCAGGGACAGGAGAACTCAACTTCGGCAGGGTCCTCTGTTTAGCTAGAATGTCAACCGGTTCCTGAACGTTCTTCTCATTGGTTTCCATTTTGAAACGCGCGCGCAATGAAACTAATCACACTTACATTAACAGTTCAGGCTGGATACATACGCGGTATCAAAATCACAATGCTAGAGCTATGTCAAGACACATCAAGATAAAATCTACAGATTGGGTGAGTGCTACTTTTTATCGTGCACACTGTTATCAATGGCGATTACGAATCCTAATAGTAACCTTTTGTCGAAATTGGAATCCAAAACTTTGATAGCGTAAGTATCTGAAAAATCAAAGAGACCCCCCAACACTAAATCCTTGAAGAAGTCACTTTTACCTATTCTTGCCTTTAAGTTGCCATCCATATCTTTTACATCAAAGCTTTTTCCTAAGAAGTTACCTTTGGCTTCCAGAAGCTTTTCGCCTTCCTTGTCTTCCAGCCATAGTTTCGGACGGAATAGAGTTAGTATTTTCCGATTTGTTCTCCCTAATAAGCGACCTTCAGCATCTTTTATCATGTAAGATGGTCGTATGGAAACCAACTTCTTATTAATAGTGAAAACTTGAGTTCCGTCTAACTCGGACACCTCTGTAAAAGCTCTCATTGATATGATTCGTCTGTGCATTTTCCCTATTGGTGTACCACTTTGGTTGTAGAGGTCACCACTTCCCCAATCCCACCATTTCTCTTTAAGCACGTAGTAATTCAATTCAGGACTAAGGAGCCCGATATTTGCAGCAAAGTCTACTTTTTCTACACCGACATCCATGTTTAGATCAGAATCCACTTCATGAACCTACCTGTTTCCCTTGGAATCATCAATCTATCGTAAGGAATCAACAAAATACTTTATGAAGCTTGAATCCATTTTCCCTAGCCTGATCACAGGGAACACCAAAGGGTAATAGCTATGACCCCTCCCCTCATATCATCGAGTCTATGCGCGCGTATAAAGAATGGAAGCGTAGTTGTATTCGCTGAGAGTTTAGGATTTTTGTGCCACATTTCTCGCAAAAAACAGCGTCCTTTTTATTATGCGATGCCTGAAAGCCGGGGATGGGAATTGAACCCATATATAACAGCTCTGCAGGCTGTCGCCTGAACGGTTCGGCCACCCCGGCAATCGAAAAGAGTGAAAACAGGACTAATAAATCTAACCGCTTGAGAGAACTATTGCTCCAAGTATTTCTTATAATATTCTTGAACTTTTTCGACTGCTTTCTCTGGAATCTTTATTATTGTCTCATATTCCATTTCAGGGGCTAGTTTTGCACATTTGCTGAAGTATTTTTTTACCTTTTCAGCGTCTCCTTTCCAAAGGGCTAGGCCTCCTGCAATATGATACCAGGTACGAGCCATTTTTGAGTCTCCTTTCTTCTCTAGTGATGTTGCTTTTTTTGCGGCATCATTCAATGTAGTTTCAATCTTACGTGGATCAAGAAACATAGTATGCCATAAAGCCTCGCAAATTTCTTTGTCGTCACCACAGATTTTCTCTAGATCTGTTGTCGGAACTTTGTCCTCTTTAACCTTGTACTCCTCTTTTTTCTTTCTTGAAAATGGCACTACGATTACACAATCCCTTCATTTTTACATGATCGCAAGATAGTGTAACATGATTAGTGAAGATTTAAAGATTTGGGCAAATCTTTTATGAATATAATACCAATCGTTGTGTCTGGATATTTCATATGTCCATATTTGTGCATTATGTATGCATCTTAATGGTTTGGTTCATATAAGTGATGTTTAAGCTTTTTTCATTTGATAACAAGAAATATAGGTAAGGTGTAAGAGTTGTCATATTAGCGAGTGGGAGATAAAATTTTATATGGAAGCTCTCTTCTCGAGACTCCCTTTTCTCCCTATCTTCCACTCGCAATCTCCCTCAACTATTGGGCACGCGTAATTTTAAAGAGTCATAACTATACTAGCTAGGGGAAGGAGGAGCCTGAAGATAAAGCCCCTAAGCTTTGTACATGTAGCTGACATTCATTTTGGCTATACTCAGTACAATTTAGAGATTCGACGTGAAGACTTCAAAAGAGCCTTTTCCGAAGTTGTTGAAAAAACAATAGAATTGAAGCCAGACTTCATTATAGTTGCAGGAGATATTTTCCATCATGCAAGGCCAAGTAATGTCACTTTGGAAGACGCAATTCAAAGTTTTAAACGACTCCGTGATGAAAACATACCAGTTCTAGCTGTTGATGGTTCACATGACGCAGCACCAAACGTGATAACTGGAACAATTCTAAATCCCTTGGATGCCGCAGGATTAGTGTATTATTTACCACGACACAAAGGAGCCTGTTGGCGAAACGAAAAATGTTACGTTTATGGTATCCCCAACTATAGGACAAGACGGAGAACCGAAGAACAACTGCCTCTCTTTTACGAGAAGAATGAGCCATCTCCTGACCCAAGTTTGTATAACATATTTGTTTTCCACATGGCCTTGGACTTGCCCGGCGTCACACCTCCACAAATGGAAGCTGAGGCTCCTCCTGAACTCTTACCTGACGGCTTCAATTACTACGCGGGAGGACATATTCACAAGGCTTCAAGGAATAGGTTCAAGACAGGCATCCTCGCGTTTAGTGGTTCCACAGAAACAGTCTACTATGATGATGCAGCCCTCAAGAAGGGTTTCTATCACGTCAAGGTAAATGTGACTGGGAAAGCTGAATTGCAGCACATAAAACTGGAGAGTTTACGTAAATTTGTGATCTTAGAAAATAACTATGGCGGGATGACTCCATCCAAGATCACTGAGGCTACGGTGCGTCAAGTTAAAGAAAGTGACGAAGAAGAAGTTATTATTGTACCGGTTATGAAGGGAGTTCTCCCCGCTGAAGCCAATCGAAGCGAAATAGATCTAACTCAAATCAGAAACGCTGCTGAGAAAGCCATCCTTGTACGTCCAATAGTAAGACTGAAAGAAACAGAAGTACCCGAAGAAGTTATTCGTTCAATATTTGAAGGCGAACTCAAGGACTTGAAGACAAAAGCCTATGAGTATTTCCTTCAGATGTTCTCCGAGCGCTATCCGCGGGATGAAGCTGCGGAAATCGCTCGCCTTTCAATCAACATCATGGATCCACTAACTCGGAAGGACGAAGAGAAAGTGAAGGAGGAATTGGAGGCATATTTGAGTGCGCATTAGCACTGTAGCTTTGGAGAATATTCGTTCTCATGTGAAATCCCAAACCAACTTCGTTAAAGGGTTCAATTGTTTAATAGGAGGTTTAGGAACAGGCAAATCCAGCTTACTCTATGCTATCGACTTTGCTTTTTTTGGAGACCCTCTCGCCAGAAGTTACAATTATCTCTTACGTACGGGTGAGGAGGCGGGGCAAGTGTCTGTAGAATTCTTTCTGAATGGGAAGAAGTATCGCATTCGGAGAGGCCTGAAAAGACATGGGAAGGGAATAAGCCAGGATGTGGATCAACTAGGATTCTACGAAGGAGAAAAATTACTCGCTAGCATGAGGAAAGAGGCTGTTGCTGAGCAGTTAACAGCCATAACAGGTTTAGACAAGGAACTCTTCCGCCAAATCATATGGGTTAGACAGGAACATCTAAAAGAATTGCTTGATGTAGCTCCAAGAGA
>JAUWDF010000036.1 GCA_030608925.1 Candidatus Bathyarchaeota archaeon
CCTCTTGAAACGTTATAGTTTTACATTATCTGTGCCAGAAGATTCAAAACAGTTTTATCCTTTCCCATTTTGATGGCGAGTCTCTTGAATGTAAAGATGAGTGAGGAACATCGAAAATATGTTGACTCCCTTAGTATTGGACTCCAGAAGTTATATGACATCGCAAAGGAGGCTCGACAAAAAGGATTCGATCCAAAGTTAGAACCAGAGCCAGAGATTGCCCGAGACCTCGCTGAACTAGTCGAAGGCCTTGTGGGGCCTCCTGGAGTCGCCAAAAGCATAAGAGAACTCAGCGAAAAGCTTCCTCGAGAGGAACTTGCATTCAAGATTGCAGAGGAAATTGTCTATGGCAAGTTTGGTCATTTGGAAACTGAGAAAGCAGCCGAACAAGCTATCAGAACATCACTTGCCATACTCACTGAGGGTATCACTGCAGCACCACTTCAAGGAGTTGCTAAAGTTTGTATTAAAAGTAATTTTGATACCAATCAAACTAAATATCTAGCAGTCTACTACGCTGGACCCATTCGTTCAGCAGGAGGTACAGATCAGGCGCTAACCATTATTATAGGAGACTTCGTGCGTGGTCTTCTTGGCCTAGATCGATATAGACCAACGGAAGAGGAGATAAATCGATTCATTGAAGAGATGCGGCTTTTTGAGAGGTCTGTCGGAAGGTTCCAATATCATGTCTCTGATGCTCAACTTCGAAGGGCAATAGAATTTATTCCTATAGAAGTTACTGGCACAGAATCTGATCCGGTGGATGTGCAGTCGTTTCGGAATCTACCTCGAATAGAAACTAATCGTGTTCGGGGTGGTGCATTACGTGTAGTTAACGATGGTATCATAGGACGAGCAGCTAAGATTTCAACAATCATTGAAAAACTAGGCATTGAAGGCTGGGATTGGCTGAAACGTATCGGTGAAGCAGAAGGAACTACAGATGATAACAAGAAAAGTGCCGGTTTTATGGAAGATATAATTGCGGGACGCCCTGTTTTCTCTTTTCCATCACACCCCAATGGATTCCGCCTTCGTTATGGACGAGCAAGAAACACTGGTTTAGCTGCTGTCGGTGTAAATCCTCTAACAATGAGTATTTTAAATCAATTTCTAGCGGGAGGGACACAAGTCCGCATCGAACTCCCCGGTAAAGGTGGGGTGGTTATGCCTGTAGACACCATTGAACCGCCTGTAGTGCTACTTGAAAACGGAACAGTTACCCGTGTCACAAAGCAAAACCTTACGCAAATAAAGAATAAAATTAAGAAGATATTGTTCTTAGGCGATATGCTCGTAAACTTTGGAGATTTTCTTTATAATAATAAGAGACTTTGTCCTTCAGGGTATACAGAGGAATGGTGGAGTGAAGAGCTAAAAGCATCAATAAAAGGAAAACTGAATGGTAACCTGGAGAGAGCAGCTTCGGTCACAAATGTTTCGAAGAAGCGGTTAGAAGAATTTTCATTAAATCCATTCATCAATAAACCCAAGGTAAGTGAAGCCTTTTCTATTGCCGAGAAACTCAATATTCCCCTTCATCCAAACCACACTTTTTTCTGGCAAAATACCACGATCGACGAGTTGAAAATATTACAACGATGGTTACAAGGATGCCAAACTCACGATAACGGTGAGGAAATTTATGAGTTAAGGGGAAAACTGGACTCATCAATTAAGAACACCCTTGAGCACTTAGGCTGTTCTCATAGAGTAGTGGAAAACCAAATAATCCTTGAAGGCGACGAAGCTTTAATCTTTAAAAAACTTCAGATGAATTCATCAGAGGAGCAAGTAGACACAACATTATCCCCTCTAGCAGCCTTAGAAAAACTCTCAGGAACCACCATACGTCCCAAAGCCCCCACTACAATAGGAGCTCGAATGGGTCGACCGGAAAAAGCAAGTAGAAGAGAAATGAAACCTCGTGTTCATCTTCTTTTTCCTGTAGGATTAGCTGGAGGGTCAAAACGCGATCTGACACTAGCTGCCAAAAAAAAATCGATTAATGTGGAGCTAGTCAAGCGATTCTGTCCAAAGTGTGACAACTCTACATTCCGCGTCTTATGTTCTCAATGCCACGAGGAAACAATTCTCCTTAAGACTTGTCCCCGTTGTGGTACAAGGTTGAACCAGGATGTCTGCCCATCCTGCGACGTACCCGCCAACAGCTTTGAACAACAGAGACTTAACATAAAAACTATGCTTGCAGAAGCTTACCAACGATTAGGAGTTAATCCACCTAGAATTATAAAAGGAGTCAAAGGTCTCTCAAACAAACAAAAGATTGCTGAAATCCTTGAAAAAGGGATTCTCCGGGCTAAAGAAGACCTATCCATTTACAAGGACGGCACAATACGGTTTGATGTGACGAACGCTCCCTTAACACATTTCAAACCTGCTGAAATTGATGTTCCCATAGACACATTGAGACAGCTAGGCTACGCTGTCGACCTCGAAAAGCAGCCTCTCAATGATGAAGAACAAATCTGCGAACTAAAAATACAAGATGTCGTTATTCCACGAAAGAGCGCAACCTACTTTGTACGAGTAGCGAGATTCGTCGATCAACTCCTCGAAAAAGTTTACAAAATTCCAAGGTTCTACGAAGTTAAAAATCCCCAAGATCTGATTGGACATCTTATACTCGGTCTAGCCCCTCACACTTCAGTGGGGATAGTAGGTCGAGTCATCGGCTTCACTGATCTTGACGTCTGTTATGCTCACCCACTCTGGCATTCAGCGAAGCGACGTGACTGCGATGGAGACGAAGATTCAATCATGCTAGCACTTGATACCTTGCTCAACTTCTCAAAAAGTTATCTTCCTTCTCGAATCGGAGGGATAATGGATGCTCCTCTATTCATAATCCCTGCTGTTAATCCAACTGAAGTACAAAGACAAGCGCATGAATTCGATGTCGCCAGCAAGTATCCTTTAGATTTTTATACTCAAACATTGAAGCGGGTTTCTCCTAGTAAAGTGTCAGACCTTGTTGAGTTGATCGCACACAAATTAGGACATGAAAACCAGTTTGAAGGCTTTGCCTATACAACCCCGGTTTCTGACATTAACATGGGAAACCACGAAAGTATGTACAAGAAGCTGAAAAAGATGACCGACAAGCTAGATTGTCAAATGGAGCTTGCTGAAAAAATTACAGCTGTGAACGCACGAACCGTGGCCTTGAAAGTACTGACCACACATTTTATGCGGGACATTTCAGGAAATCTGCGAGCTTTTACAACTCAAGGATTCCGCTGTAAACTATGTAACAAACGCTTCCGACGTATACCTCTAAAGGGAAAATGCACCAAATGTGGAGGCTTACTATCGCTCACCGTATATCGTGGTGGAATTGAAAAATACCTTAATGTTGCACGACACCTTGTTGAGAAATATAGGTTGCCAAAATACTACATTCATCGTTTGGATCTGGTTGAAAAGGAAATCATTACACTTTTTGAGGGAAAGAAACCCCGACAAAAAAGTCTCGAAAGCTTTGCTTAAACCTTTTCTTCTTGAAAAACAATGATGCTCTTGATCAAGATGGCAAAGTTAGCTTTTCACCCGAACGCTTACTTGATGAATACAAGAAATGTTAAACGGGGACTGATTTCTCGAACAAGAATTCTATTTGTGTTGGAAAGAAAGAATGCTACTGCAAGCATCCTCGCAAAGGAATCCGAATTAAGTTACAATGTTGTTCTTCACCATTTACATCTTTTGGAAGGCGAGAGGATCGTTTCCGGAGTGAAAAAGGAGAAACCTTTCCTTTGGAAATCTACAGGCTTAGGTCAGCAAAGCCTAACTTCCACCTAACTTTTTCGGGGAGATTCCGAAGGTGCACCCACAAGGAGATGAACCACATTTCGGGCAACATTCCCTGTATTTTGAAAGTAAAGCGCTTTCTAAATCAACTTCGAGAAGATTGGCCAGTGACATTAACCATGCTACAACATCTGCAAACTCACTTCTGAGTGCTTCCTTGTTTCCACGATGCATTGCTTCCCTGAGTTCATCAACTTCTTCCATTAGCCACTCGAAAGTTCCCTCGATACCTCGTCTTGAGTCCTTATAAAAGTAGATTTGACGCATTGTGTCCTGGAGACTTCTCATTGAAACCATAAATCAGTCCCTGACAAAAAACATTCGGATGCTCAACGAATTCTCATGTATTTGTAAGCTTCTGCTGATGTCTCAAAGGAGTAATGAACCTTCATATAGTCTTGTCGAAACTTCATAACATCTCTTTTAACTTTGTGTACATCTTCTTTTTTAATAACTACTCGCTTGAGGAAATCTGCGATTTCACCCATCTGTGCTTCCTTCATACCCAGCCTCGTGACCTCAGAAGTTCCTAATCTAATCCCTCCAGGATGCATAAAATGACGACCCTCCTTGATGTCCCAAGGTAGCAAGTTACGGTTAATTATTACATTCGCTTTTTCCAGAGTTTCCTCTATTGAGCCACCATCGCCATATTTGGTTATATCCACCAAAATAACATGTGACTCAGTGAAACCCTTGTGTTCCGCCAACACATTGAATCCTCGTTCATACAAAGCTTGACCCAACGCCTTACTATTCTTAATTACTTGTCTAGTATAATCCTGGCCGAACTCTAACATTTCAGCGCATGCAATAGTGACCCCCGCCAAAGCATGTAAGTGATGATTGCTGACCATTCCTGGGAAGGTAGCCCTTTTGATTTTATCAGCGTACTTACTCCATGAGAGCACTCCACCATGCTGTGGGCCAAAAAGAGTCTTGTGAGTGCTTAAACTCACAACATCTGCTCCTTCTCGAAGTGGGTCTTGGAATGTTCCGCCAGCAATCAAACCCGCTACATGAGCAGCATCATAACTAACTGTGGCACCAATGTCATGAAAAACTTGAGCAAGCTCCTTAACAGGGTGCGGAAAGGGAAACACACTCGCACCAAACACAACAAGTTTTGGTGGCTTCCCTTTTTCCACTAATTTTCTCACACGCCTCTTCGTTTCATCTACGTCGATGTTTAGTTCCCCATAGTCCAGAGCCAAATAACGTACATCTAAACCACTTACTGCTCCTGCAGTGCCACCAAGTCGCTTCTTTCCTGTAGTAATATGTCCGCCGCAGGGGATAGACAAAGCCATCAAAACATTCCCAGGTTCCGTGAAAGCCGTGTACACCACGAGGTTTGAAACTACACCTGAAATCGGTCGAACGTCAACGAACTCCGAATCAAAAAGCCTTTTCATTAAATCGATGCATAGCAGCTCAACTTGATCTATATACGAGCATCCTGCATAAACACGCTCGCCAGGCCATCCCTCAGCGTATCTGTGACCAAAATCACTCGCCAGGGTTTCCCTGACAGCAGGGCTTGAAATATTTTCACTGGCAATTAGCGGAATACTTTCCTGAAACCATTTATGATGTGCCTCAAGTAAATTAAATGTACGATCATATGATTCACGAGCTGACAAACTCCTAACCTCCTTTTACTGAAGCCTCACTCAAACATAAAAACTTTGAAACATGAATTCAAATCCCACGAAGCGAGTTCGCAAATCCTTTTTGCGCGCGCGCTTTTCCATGACCAATATTATTCTCTTCGCCATATGTTATAGGGGCATTGGTTCCAACAGTATCTGCTCCCTTTAAACACGCATCCTTTGCATTCTGACCTGCTAAAAGGTTTTTGTTTCCTCATTAACTCCCAAATGAAAGCTGCCAAACTGCTTTATGAATTATCCCTTTTGGCGTCCCCTAAAATGCTTCTTGTAATTAAGTAGTTTTTCTCTTTCTTCTTTTGGTAGGAGAAAAGCAGGCATCGTTTTTGTTTTCTTTGGTCGCCCCCAATTCTTCAGGATAGTAACTTTGATTTCCTCTGTCAATAATCACCCTCCTATTATCACGTGGTGAAGGGAGGTTCGATTCTTCACCTTAGACTATTTAAGTTTAGCGAACACAATAGATAATTTGAAAGCTTATTGGTGATTTGGGCATGGGGAAAAAGAAACCTTCACGTGCAAAGAGAAGGATGTTGGAAAGACAGAGAGAACCTCGTATCTATAGTTCTGAAAGTCTTCGTCATGCGTATGAACAGAAAACCAGATGGGTAAGCAAGGTTCAAAAAAGAAAAGAGTGATAGCCACACAATGGATATCGCGCGCATTTAAATGATCATTCTCGAGTCTATGACGCACTTAATTAATGCCTTCTTCATGATACCTACGTCATGAAAAAATATGTGTACGCATTGCTTTACCTTGTTTGGCTTGAACTCAAGAGAGTTATTTTTGGAGTGAAGTATTTTGCAGAAGTTGATGTAACGGATAACTGCAATCTTAGATGCAAACACTGCTATCATTTTCACGGAAAAGGCGATTTTAGAACACTAGAACTATCTATACCTGTTTTGGAAAAAAGGTTTAATGAACTCTACAAGTCAGGAATAAGGCATAATCTTTTGGTTGGTGGTGAACCTGCGCTCAGGATTGATGTTCTCATGCTTGCTGATCGGGTTTTTCCTTTTGTCTACGTTATTACGAACGGAACGATTAAGATACCAGAAGAATTTAATCACCGGTTATTTGTTTCAATAGATGGTTCTCGAAAAACAAACGATTCAATCAGATGAAAATGTTTTTTTTCAAGAGTAATGAAAAATTATTCGGGGGATAAACGTGTTTTTATCAATATGACAATAACGAAATGTAACTACAAGGAACTTGAGGAGGTCATAAAAATTGCAAGAGACAATGGTTTCGCTGGTGTTGTGTGTAACATATGCGCGTCTGGAACTGATATCAGTGTTCCCATGTTTATAAGAAGAGAAGAGAGGGGGACTATAATAGAGGAACTGAAACGGGTAAAATCATTGTAT
>JAUWDF010000020.1 GCA_030608925.1 Candidatus Bathyarchaeota archaeon
AATCTCAGTAAAACCAGCTTTATCTGCTTGTTGAAGAATTGTTCTAATTATTTTTCCACCTGCTTTTTTAAATCTTTCAGGTTTAAATCCTCTATTTTTCTTACTTCCATATTTTGTTCTTAATCGATTAACCTCACTTCGAAGCCGGTTCACTTCATCACGTAGTGGTTGTATGTTATCAAGAAAATCTTGCCTGATTGGAGGTCCCAACTCCGCCCATTTTTTCACCAGCAAATCTTGATTTTTCTCAAGATAACTTAAACATTCAAAGCCTTGGCTTCTGAGCTTTGAGAGCCTCGCCGGAAGAACTGCGATTTGTCCCTCCACGTAATTTAAATCGCTTTCGACTCTACTGATCATAATCAAGGCGTTATTGAGGCCGAGGTCAATCGCTCCAAGCCTTGAACGCATAGCTTCTCTTTCTCTATCTAGCGTTGATCTACCAGTGCCTTCCTTTCCTCTGATGCTTCGCCATCTTCCCTTTCTATATACAGGCATCCAAGCACCAACTATCCATAAGTCACAATTTCAGACTATTATAAGGCATCAATAAAAGCTTGTTTACAGCACAGAAATTACACATCTTATTCTATATCCTTCATTATACATACTTACTATCCTAGAAAACTCTAGTAATAAGCGAAGGAATGTTTTCGATTTTCAGCCATCGAATAGCTGCATATAGTTTTTTGGATCTAGTAAGCTATGAGTTCAAATTACGTGATAACATGTCCATGTGCGCTGCAGTGCTGTTAGAACTTTGAAGGAGCCGTTGAGTCCATTACTTCTTTTTCAACTAGACTTGATATACACTTTGCGTTGAGTATACTTCGACTCCACTTTCATTTATTACGTAAGGTCTCGGTACGGTATCAACTTTTGTGCCGCGCATCTTCAGTATTTGAACTACTCGTTCTCCCGTTTTTAGGGTCTGCAGAACTGTTACACCATGAGATAAATATTCCTCAGGCTGTACCTGTCTTGCATCTCCCATTGATTGCACTTCGCTAGTAACTAAACAAGTTGCGCCAGTTGCGGTTAGTGCATCAATTATGTCTAAAGCTGCAAGTCTTCTCTCTGAAACCTTTGGGTAACGAAACACGAGACCAGAAATGGAGTCGAGTACAACACGACGGGCTTCAAGTTTTTTAATCGTTGTATTAATCATGTCAATTAGGTTGGATATTCCTAACTCTCTTCCACCTACTGATAATCTACCAACTTGAGCTTCTTCAGGGATACGTCGCAAACGGGAAGCTTCTATGAAGTTGAATCTTGCGTTCTGTTCCAATTCTTGGAAGTCCCAACCAAAAGCTTGCATCTCTTTGATGAAATGGTGTTTTGTTTCATCTAAACTGATATAGACTCCACTTTCATTTTGTTGAACTGCTCCATAATGAAGGAACTGTGAGCAGAAAATGGTTTTTCCAGTTCCTGGTCCACCTGATACAAGTACCACTCGCTGGTCAGGGAGGCCTCCTCCAAGCATTTCGTCAAGACCCGTTATGCCAGTCTCTACTCTCTTCATGGGTTTTTTTTCCAATTCAAATCACACTCAACATATTCATTATTACTTTTTTATTGTCGATGAGGAGCAGGAATGTATCTTTTGTTCACATAAAAATCTTACCATCCTGAGAATGATATCCAGCTGAGCCTTGGATTTTATATTTCCAGTTTTTCCTTCCTTAAAGGCAGTTCACTATCAAGATACCTTTGGTCATATAGTTTCTCAACCTTAAGGAACTTTTGCGAGCCTCTCGCGGTCTCTTTTTGGGATATTCTGATTTCACCTTCAAAGAGACCTACAATTGCATGGACGTCTGCTGAGGAATGCATTCTTGGATTCAGAATAGCCAATGTGATGAAATTTTCTGACCGTAAATCAGGGATTAGTCCCGCTAACCACTTTCTAGCTAAAGCAGCATGGTGTTGAAGTAGTACATCTGAGACTATTTCAATACACGCCCTTCTTGGACCACTTGAACTGGGGTCCAACTTTCGAAATACTGATGTTAATGCAATGTTGATTGCAGTGAGATTTTCAACGCCCTTTAACTTGATAACATTTGGTCGGTTTTCGACCATTGCATCCGCTCTAGGATTGCAGATGAAGACATAGAAGTTTGATTGAAACTTTTCAACTAGATCCATCACTCCCCTTGCCTCGATAGTAATATAGAATGTTATATGATTTTTCTCCGCTCCAGTTTCAAGAAACTTCCGCACTAACAAGTCTCTTTCATCACATGAAGGTGACGATAATACTACAGCATATTTCTCAGGTAATCCACCTAACAGCAATTTGTCCAAGTCCCCATGTCCTGTAGTAATGCGACCTGGAAGAATTGCATCTAATACTTCAATTTCCACTGACTGTGGTTTGCGATCTATTTGGTTCCCCTTTTGGTCAACGCAAATTATCATCGGCGCAATCTGAAAAATTCCTTTATCTAGCGGTCTAAGGCTTAGAATCATTTCTTCAGTCCTTAGTGGCTCTAGTTGTTTCCCCTTCATCTTGAGATGCGAATCTTCAATGTGAGAGTATTCAGGTGTTGATATAGCATCAAATCCTGAGGGTACAATTCTCTCGATCCTATCAAGGAGGACAGATTCTTTGCCGACATTAACGATTTGGATTGCTAGGTTGAAACTTTCTCCAATTCTAATCTCTTTCGCACGTTTTATAATCTTGGCCTGAATATCTGCGTTTTCAAATCGTTCGAGACCGACAGCTTTTTCTTCATTTGCAGTCGGTGTTACAAAACTCGCTGTGGTGGAAACAGCAGTTGGTGCATGTAGTACTTCACTTAGAGACAGAGCTAGTTCTCTATCCTTTCTGACTTTTTCTAGAAGTTGTTGAACCTGCAAGGTTTTTTCTGGGTGATTTGCCTGTGTAAAGGATCCTGCAGAGTATTGTAGGACTTTTTCAGCCATTGCGTAGTATTTTGCCTCTATGTCCGGTTCCGTCTCTCTCTTAGCTCTATCCATGAAAACATAGGCGTCAAAGAGTCGTTGTGAAGCTTCCGCGTAGGCTGAGGCAGTTTTGAAGCCAGCTTTGAGGTAATAACTCGCTGCAGTATCCATGTGCCTTTTGGCTGATAAGTACAGTGTCTCTTCTCGGGAGATTTCGAATTCAGTTCCAGCTTCCAGTGCCTTGCAGAAGCTGCTGTTAGCGAGAGCTAACAAACTTGTAGATTGATCTAGCGTGTATTCCTTGGCTAGGATGAAAAGCTCAGCTGCTTCCCCGTATGTTCCTGGAGATGCGCTTGCCTCTGCAGTCATCATTTTTTGCCATGCATTGCATAGATGAACTAATGGTCTTAGCTCTTTTCGAGTTTGCTCTGATTCGCTTTCCATGACTTGTTCAAATCTTTGCGCTGCCAAGCCATATTTCTCTGCACTATTGGTATGATCGCCTTGTTTGTCTGAGATTCTTGCTTCTTCGAGAGTGATTCTTCCATTACAATATCTTGCTCTGGTTTCCGAAACTTCTAGAAGTCTCTCCACCAGTTCTCTTTCATCTGATTTCTCAATTTTATTTACTTCAACTCGCAAAAATCCTTTTGATTCGGAGAAAACTTCAATTGATTTTTCGAAGGCTTCTATTGAATGATCACTTTTTTCTTTTCTGCTCAAATCCTCGGCTTGCTCCAGAAAAGACCATGCAAGGAAGTTTGAAGAGAGGTAGCTCCAGAGTTTCGATTGGTTTAGAAGATCTGAGCTCTTCCTATAGTGACTAGTAGCAGTTATGTAATCTTTTCTTTTGTGAGCAGATTTGGCTCCCTCTATTTCACTCCAAGCTTTCATGTAGGAAGCGTAGTCCAGATAAAAGTCTGCGAATTGTGGGATATTCCGAGCAGCTGCTTCATACTCTATAGATGCCCTTTCAAAATCTTTTGCGGCATCTGCGTACTTACTTAATCGATCACAGATTTGAGCTTTTTTCCAATAGGATTCAGCAACACGACTAGAGAGTTTGACTTTCTTGTAATTCTGAGCAGCATCTTCGTAGACCTCGTTAGCCTTAATCATAAGATTATTTTCGCATGTTAGTAGCCAGAGTTTGTCAAGCAAACTTCCGAAGTTATCTTCGAATCTGGCAACTGCAACCAACAGTGTTGGGACTGGACGAGAGGATATCCATCTTTTGCAGCGTTTGACACCCTCTTCCATATCCAATACTGCGTCTTTAAGAATTGCTTCCTGCTTCTCGTTATTTGGCTCTATTTTCGCTAGGTCTGCTTTCAGTAGACCTTCGTAGTTTTTTCCAACTCCAGCGACCCAATCGTTGACCTGAAATGCTTTATCAACGATAGCTATGTATTCTTTCCGATGGTCTAAGGCTTCTTCCAAGATCTTTGTCTTTTCATCATCTGTGGTCTTAAGTTTAGAGTAGAAATGTAGTGCTTTACTTAAAGCATGAAGTGTTGAGCCTGTGGGATCTGGTGAACCTGAACGCGTGGCGTGCTCTAGTCCACTGCGTCCGATCTCAATTGCCTTTTCCAGCTTAGAGTTTTTTTCAGGTAAGCTAGTGGCGAAGTCACTTGCTAGCGAGGAGTATGCTTCAGAATAAAACAGGGAGGTTTCCGCGATTAAAAAATCTTGGGAGGAAGCCCGCAGAAATCGTATTCCTTCTTTGGCGTGTTTGATGGTTTTTTCGTGACCTTTCCGTCTATTGTCAGGATTTGCTTCCCTTATTGCCAGCCAATTGGTGATAAAAGCGAGGACATAATGAGCTGCTCCTTTTAGATAATTGTCTCTCGCCTTTGTTGAATATTCTAGCATTTTTTCAGCGAGTTCCATCGCTGATAAGGCTTCTTCTGTGAAAAGAAGTTTGCATAATGCAGCTGCCCAGTATGATATAGAAGTATTATAGGCGTCGTCAACTTCCGTTGAAAGTTGGAGTGCTTTTTCGGAGTACTCTAGGCTTCTTTTAGCAAGGTCTTTTTGCTCGGGCATGCATCCTTGTGCAAACCATACCAGAAGACTTGCTGTTGAATACGCTTTGAGGAGTTCTTTTTTGTTGTCAAGTTTTGATAAAGCTTTAAGGCATGTTTTTACATGGTCAATTCCTTTTCGACCGATTTTTTTCATTTCTGTGGAGTCAGATGCTACATGGTGTCTCTCAAGAGTGAATTGAAGCAGTTGATTACACATCCTCCCATAGTTTAATTCGTCGTCAATTTTTCGGAAGATTTCCAAGCTTTTGTTGCCTAGTGAAAGGCACTCCTCAAGGACTTTTCTCTTATCAGTTGGGTTAGGTATTAGCCAGGACTTCATGTATTGAGCCATGGCGTTGCATTGGGCGTTTCGGCCTTGATAACTCAAATTTTCTTCTTGGGTGAAATGTTGGGCAGCCTTCTTGTAGTCTTCCACTGATTGTTGTCGAAGCTTTCTGAATGATTCATTATCCTGAGCCTGAGTTGATTCGCGGCTGCGACAATAACCTATTCTTTCCCAGATATTTCCTGCATCAGGGCCACTTAGCTTTTTAGAACGATACCATTCCTCATACAACTTTATGGCTTCAAGCCAGTTGAATTTCTCTTCAAGCTCTCTGGCTTTTTCTGGCCATTCTCTTTTCGTCCGCTTTCGAGGAGGCATCGCTATTCTTTGAGAAACTTGTTCTATTCAGGTATGAAAAACTTTCGTTGGTCCAGCATGAAAATAATCGCGAGTAATATTATTTGCCTTTGAGATAACAGGTGTGCTTACATGCATAAGATGAGATACTAAAATAAGAATGGAAGAATAGCTAAGACGTACATTGAAAATCTTCTAGTTTTTGGGTACAATGTATTCTTTACCTCTTCCTTCAGTTGATCCCACGATTACCCTGTCATATTCCAGACCCGTCTGGATGTCTTCAACATGCTCAAGCTTCCCTCGCACAGAGATCACCTCTCCCGCTTCTGCAACGCCGCAATAGAGATCTTCATAGGTAACGACCTCCCTAATGTCTGTACTTCCATTTCCTACAACCTTGACCTCTTCGACTTTGTAAGTTCCTGGTAAAAAAATGCTATCTTGGCTGTCAGCCACGACTGCTTGTAGAATAATTTTACCCTCAGGTCTATAGATTTTATCCCCATATTTATCAGTGGTCTCTTCTTCCAACTTCACAGGATGCAGAGAAAAGGAGGTGTGTTCGAAGACGCCGATATTCCACTTCCGACTGAATAGTCTCTCAGCTTCACCGAGGTTTATGGGATGATTCTTAATCTTTTGATTGATCCACTGCTTACGTTCACTATCTTCAAAGGTTCGAATGTCAGAATCTCTTATTATGTAATTTTTCTTTAGCGTTTTTTTCAAGAAATAGCTATTCTTGATTCCATAAACTGTGAGGTCTATATCTGAAAATTCTGGATTGTGTATATCTAGTAATATTGACCCGGTCACGCCAAAACTACTAGTCTGAATACTGCTCCGTTCAGACAATAGAACCACTAGGCGACAAACTTTCTCCTGTAAGCGGTCAATACTCATAGTATTCTTCAAGAGTTCTTGTAGTCTTTCTTCGCACTTATAGTGTCTCTTCATATAGTTGTGAGGAACAGCGGTCATTTTGATGTTGTAGACTGGAGAGAAGAATAGGTAGTGGTGGTAATTTTCGGATAAGAAGTTAAAGGTTTCAAGTAGATTCGGTATCGTGTATTTCCGCATTACACGCTTGAACTTGATGTTGTCCCTTTGCCACAGACCTTCTTGAGCTGGAATATATTTTAGATAACTAACCACCCTGTCCACTGGATGACAATGTCCAACGACGCAGAATAGAAAACCCTCTTGTGTGCGTATAAAATCCCTGTCTCTGAAGAATCTTACTGTCAACTCGGGGACCTTCCAAGCATCATAAAATCTGAAGTTCGTCCTCCAAGGAGAATTCTAAAGTGTGTGGTTCCATCCTTTTTTTCGACTTTTTCGATCTTCCCCTGAGCGATCACAGTTTCACCTTTTCTTGCTTGTTCACAAAATCTTCCTCTAAATGAAACGATTTCAGATAACCCTTTCACTTCTACCCCTTGTATGAAGTTGACTCGGTCAAGAAGATAACGACAAGGTGTAAATATAGCCTCAAAATTATCTGAAATCACAGCTTCAATTCTTGCATAACCTGCGTTTTTATATCTTATGTCCCCATAATGTTCTCCTATTTCATCCCAATCCTTGACACACCTGATGTAGAAGTCATGCTGCATAAACTTGCCTTGTAGAACTTTTCTCTTTTCTACATCAACGAATGCTTCAAAAGGCATTTTCGTGTCCTTTGAACGAAAATCATAGAGAATTCTCAATTGATTTTCAGTATAAGATGTTATAAGATTCTTCTCATCCTTGAATATCACATTTATTGCGTCGTGTACTTTCTCACTGTTTCGTTGTCCATATACAATTGGATCAATGTCGGATTCAGGAGTTGCCAACTGTGCCAGGAGAGAACCTGAAATACCCATCATATTCCAAGGAATGTTTGCAGTTTCTCTAATATGCTCAAGAAATATGAGTGCATCGTTCTCCAGAACAGAAAGCTTGTTAGTCCCCTTTCTCCTCAGCATTTCCAGATAGTCGATGGGGTTCAAATAGCCTCGAATATCTGCATTTGGTACTTCACTAAGAAGTGTACCGAAAACAGGATCAAAGTTCAGATAATATGGTAGTCGTGTCTCAAGAAATTTGTATCGTTCTGAGAGCTGGTATAATTTCTTGTAGGTAACTCCTTTGGACTCGCGATCTCCGGAGGGATATGGAATAAAACGGGGGAATGCAACTGTTCTGTTTGGAGGATGAATAAGTCCTTTAACGTCAAAAATGAAATCGTTTTTTGTTTGAAGAAGGTCGCCTTCACGAGCTCTCATTTGCCATCTCTTAGAAACTGGACGAAAAGCAATTTAAACTATGCATCTTTCCGGACAAGAAGTTTACATTCATCACATGATGACAGTGCAATATGCATACGAAACTATCAAGGACCTTAGGTCTGCAATGCAGATTATGCTTTGCTTTGAATCAGGCGACCTCTGCGAATTTGAATAAGTCACCCATATTCATGTTTTTTAGGCTGATGAATAAAGGTGTAGTTACGATAGACGCCAGGATTATAGCCACTATTCTTCTATGGGGTAAATAGGTAAAATCGAATAACAAATTGTCGGTGTTAAACCTGGTGAGAAATACCAAATTGCCAAGGCGCTACCGACGATATGATCAGCCAAGACACCCACAAACGCTGCAACAAAGACACCGATGATTAACCTT
>JAUWDF010000104.1 GCA_030608925.1 Candidatus Bathyarchaeota archaeon
AGCCTTTGACAGAGTCTTAGCTACAAAATATGGCGTAGCTGCTGTTGATTTAGTCCATAAAGGTGAGTTTGGAAACATGGTAGCTCTCAGGGGAAACAAGATAGTTACAGTGCCCTTGAAGGACATAGTTGGTAAGAGAAAAACCGTTGACCTGAAACTATATGACATTGCCAAAATATTCTTCGGCTAATACTCACGCCTTATTTCTGAGTAAGAGCAAACAGAGCTACTGCTGCAATTAGGAAACTCTTTTAAATCCAGCCTAAAATATGGACTTCTCGTTTAATTTAGGAGATTGATAAAACTGAAACTCAAATGTGCGATTATCTGCATTTGCTTAATGAGTGGTATTCTAACACTTAACTTGGCTCAGATGAAACATGCTTCTGCGGTAGATATGCCTTCTCCTTCATGGAGAACCAGAACTGGCATGCCAACGTCGGGGGGGCAACTTGCAGTTGTAGCAGGGGACGATGGATCAATTTATGCAATGGGCGGATATGCTGGGGGTGAACGTTTCACAAGGGTAGAAGCTTATAACATATTGATGGATAAGTGGACCATAAAATCACCAATGCCTCAGGCTACTAGAGGCGCTGCCTCTACTAAGGGATCAGATGGATTAATCTACGTAATAAGTGGCACTGATTCGGGCTATGTGAGTACTGTGCAAGCCTATAATAGTTCCTCGGACTTGTGGTCTCTAAAGGCGGAGATCCCAACACCAGCATGGATGGCTAGCGCGGCTACAGGTGATGACGGTAAGATCTACGTGTTTGGTGGAGAAACAACTGTAGCTCCCTATAGTAACAAGACCCAAATCTATAATCCTTCAACGGATTCGTGGACAGAAGGTTCAGGTATGCCCACTGCTCGAAGTGAGTTACGTGTGGTCAAAGGTCCAGATGGCTTAATCTACGCGATGGGAGGATACAACGGCTCTGCACTATCAGTTGTGGAAGCATATAATCCTGCAACAGATACATGGACCAAGAAAGCCCCTATGCCATCACGTAAACTGCAGTTTGGACTTGTTCTGGGACCTGACGGGAAAATGTACGTAATGGGCGGAGGAACATCATATAGCAATAATAATTCACCCTTCTTTGACACCGTGGAAATCTACGATCCTGAAGAAGACAGTTGGACAAATCCAATTTGGTCGGAATCAATTATGCCCACGGCAAGGAAGGAATTCAAAGCAGTTCTGGGTCACAACGATAAAATCTATGCTATAGGTGGAGCCAATGGAGAATACATTGGCACCAACGAGGAAGCTTCAATAGCACTGCCTGAGAATGTTCCCCCCACAGCCTACATTAATTCTATAGTACCTAATCCCTCAACTGAGGGTGAACCCGTGTCTTTTGTAGGTCATGGTTCAGATGTTGATGGCTCAGTTGTAGCATACAAGTGGCGTTCTTCAATTAATGGGACTGTAGGCGTCAGAAAATCATTTGACACATCTACACTCAGTGTGGGAACCCATACAGTTTATTTCACTGTCAAAGACAACGATCACACTTGGTCAGATGAGGTAATGACTGTTGTCACCGTGAATGTTAACTATACTGAAGACCCTACTTATCAAAAGACTGTTGAGGCAAATGAGGCGATCGACGATCTACAGCAGGAAAACTCACAACTGACTAACAGACTTAATGGTTTAGACGCTCAAATAGCGAATCTATTCAACACAATCGATGACCTGAATGGGAAACTCGACACAATGACCTTACAACTGCTGGCTGCAGGTATTATTACTCTTATCCTAGTTGCTGTCACAATTGTGGTTGTTTTTACTACTAGATCTAAACGTGCTCCGTCTACTCAAACAACGCTATAACTCTCCAAAACTCTTCTCTCTTTTTTACATGAGCTCCATAATAGTATCCCTTGTACCAATGCTGGTCGACGCGCGCGCACATGATTGTAGTTGCTGCAAGGTCAGATTAGAACTCCTACTATGTAAGCTATACACCCAATTTGCATAGTTAGAAACACACGTCTTTTCAATCGGAAAATCGTGCTGCTCGATTGATCTTGAATCAATGATTTTAAGGCAAGAAGATAAGAAATCACTGGAATAAGTATTAGCAAGAGAAAAATACAATCTCCGTAGAGTCGGGAATCAACCATCAAGAAAAACGGCAATGGGTCCAAAATCATAATCGAAACGTAGAGTACAACAGAGATCCACGCACTAGTCTGCAACCCAAATCTCGTAGAAATCGTGCTTAAACCAAGAAATTTATCGCCCTTTACATCACCGATGTCCAACATAATCTCGTAGGCTATTCCCACTATGAACCCCATTAAAGCAAAAAAGATAGTCAGTGATTCCAGGACCGTGTTGGAAACCAATGAGCCCAAGAGAATCGTAGCCACAAAGGCACAAGCGATCAGAACATTTTTGACGAATAAAACTTTCTTTAGTCTGAGATTGTAGAGAAAGAAAATAGGTAAACTGATGAGAACAAGAGATGCTGCTACTAAGTTGAGGAACAATGAAAAAAAGCCAGCTAAAAGAAATGAAAGTGATCCAGTGATCAACACCAATTTCCTAGACAATAGTCCAAGAACCAAAGGTCGATCAAACCTTTCATTCTTTTTGTCAACCTCCAAATCATAATAATCGTTAAACGCAAATGATCCAACAGCCGAGAATAAGACGATAATGAAAGCAATAAAATACTCTAATTGAACGCCTTGTAGATCACCCGCTAAAAACCCTGATAGAAAAACTCCCAGAGCTCCGAATAAGGAATAGTCTAACCTGATAAGTTGGAAAAAGGCCCATAGAGACTTCTTCTGCATCAAGTTAGTGTCCAGTGTTTTCTCTAAGCGTTAATAACTTTTAAACTCTTTAAATAAACATGGTGTATACCTGATAAGCTGGTTAGCTTGGAGTTTTTAGTATGAAAACACTGATCAAGAACTGGTTGGAACGGGTTCAGCCATGAACATTGTAGGAGCAATGGTTAAAAGGATTTTCACGCACTCACTAGCACACCAACATAACCTTCTAAAGTCCGCAAGCACTTGGTGATGCCAAATCCCTCGAGCACTTTGTGTAGGAAATGGTAATCTCCAAGTGAACATTGACAATGACCTGAACATCAGAGACCTATTTTTCCCCTATGTGGGACTGGAAAATCATGTTGGTGGTCATTTCTGTCGATTTGGGATTTGGATTGATGGAAACTTTTCTTGGATAGATAGTTCATGGGCTAAACGACTCACCTACAAGGAAGACTCTTTAGTCACAGACGCCACACTCAAGAACCCTAACCTTCAACTTGAATTGAGAGTTGAAGATGGAATCAACCATTTCCATAATGTTTTCATCAGAAAAGTAACCATAAAGAATAATGCGGAAAAGGAGAGGGAGGTTCGACTCTTCTTCTCCCATGATCTACACATATCGGATACGGATAAGGGCATCACTGCTTATTTTGATCCTAAGACCGATGCGATAATTCACTTCAAAAAAGATAGATATTTTTTGATAAGCGGGTCATCCAATGGAGCGGGTCTCTATCAGTTCGCTGTAGGAGTAACAGAGTTTGGTGGATTGAGCGGGACTTGGAAGGATGCAGAAGATGGGATTTTAAGCAATAACCCTGTTGCCCACGGGTCTGTAGATTCCACTATAAGCCTAGCTACTAAGATTCCAAGAGGGGAACAGAAAAAAATCTACTATTGGATTGCCGCAGGTCGAAGTCGTACTGAAGTCAATGAACTAAATCGGATAATTACAGAGAGAAGCCCAGCAGGACTGCTTCTCAGAGCAGATGAATATTACAAAGCTTGGGCTAATAAAAGCGAAATTGGCTTCGGGGATCTAGCACCAGACATCATCAAAATGTTCAAAAGAAGTCTCCTCATACTCAGAACCCAGATTGATAACAGGGGAGCAATAATTGCTTCCAGCGATTCCGATATCCTACGTTTTAACAAAGATACATACAGCTATGTGTGGCCTCGGGACGGAGCATTTGTAGCTATGGGTCTCGACGCAGCAGGATACCATGAAATTACCCGAAGGTTCTTTCAATTCTGCAACCGCATCATATCTGAAGACGGGTTCCTATATCAGAAATATCATCCTGATGGCTTTTGGGGAAGCACATGGCACCCATGGATTGGATAAAACCGTGAATTCCAACTGCCCATACAGGAAGATGAGACAGCTCTTGTTCTCTACTCTCTCTGGAATCACTACAATCAAGTTCGAGACATCGAGTTCGTTAACCCATTATACGAAACGCTTGTGTGTAAAGCAGCTGATTTTCTAGTGGAA
>JAUWDF010000133.1 GCA_030608925.1 Candidatus Bathyarchaeota archaeon
GTCATGACAGCACTATTTGAAAACGATTTGTTCAAGGTTAACAAAACATTGACAGTTCAGCAAGGAGTAAGATTTGCTGAGCTCTCATATGACATAAAGGTCAAAGATTTTCAAACTAATCTCTACAATATTTGGTTCAAAATTTACACCAGAGAGGGCAACGTGACAACATATCACTCGCCATCGATGTTTGGATTTTATGATCCATATCAGAGAGTGTGTGGACAGGTGATCTTCAAAGGAGACATCCCCGTAGAGATCAAACAAAGAGAGAACGCGAGTCAGGTCGAACTGCTGTATAGATATCCATGGAAACGCAACATAAACATCAAAATGCTAGTAGGCGTTTTTGACGCTGAAGACCTGAGCTACCCCGACGAAGTTGAAGAAACCTATCGTAGACTCGCTAATTCTTCCCTAGAAACGGTAACCCTCGACCCGCTCATCGCATGGGATTACATTGAGATGATTGAGAAATATGATGTTTCTTATGTGGTGTGCCGGGATCAGAATGTTTATTTGAAATTTTCGGAGGATCCCAAGTTTCGGCTGGTGTTCAAAGGCGGAAACGTCGCAGTTTTTCAGGTAGTAAAATGAAACAAAAACCTGAAGCTGTTTCTATGAGCAACATGGTTTTGGATTCACACATGCAATAGCTTCCACTAGCTCATTTAACTCGTTAACAGTTACATGCTTTATTGAATGCGGCAACCCTTTCACCCCGCGGACAGGTTCCTTTATGAATGGGGCACAATTTAGTTCCATGGATTAGAACAGACTGTTCTTATTCCTGAACATTTCCTGCATGTGCCCTTTTTCATGAAAGTTACCGTTTCTTTGATAATTTGAGAAGGATTCGAGAAACTAGCCGCTTTCGTTTAAGGTTTATTTTCAGGGTTCCATTCTCCATGCAGGTTAAGCAGACATTGAAGTCACAGGTTAAACCGTCATGAAAAACGAATTTGCATGGATATACAGCTTTGACTGCATCGCCGCAGCAATCACAAAACAGATGCTTCATGACTTCAACCTTACGAAGCAAGAGATGACACATCTTAAAAGGGAAGTTTCTTGCGCAGAAATGCTGGGAAAACTGATGTATTTACGAATACGGATATATTATGATGCGAGAAGTGTGTACTAGAGCAGGGTTTAGTTGATGGTTAGCAGAATCCTAATTGGTAAATAATCCACAGATTAAAACTGGATGTTTTTATATGCTGACATTAGTCATATATTCGTTACATCCTGCCGATTTGGAGGAAAATTGGTGCAAAAGCTAAGACTACCCACTATTGAACTGTTTTTCGTCCTAATCGCCATCTCAACTCTCTTCATTGTTACAGTTCACCAGATGTCCACAGATGGAGTTCTTCCCGGAAACGACCCATCGGTACACTTGGCAAAAGCAAAACAAATCGTAATAGACGAGAGGGTCAGCTACAGGGAAGTCGCATGGTATCCACCCCTCTTTCACACCATCGTAGCTATGCTCCAAATTTTTGCAGGAACCCTTGACGTCATGGTTGCAGCTTTTCTCATAAAACTGTTGATTGCAACCCTCAACGTGCTAATCCTGTTATCTACGTATTTGCTGAGTCGAAAATTTTTTGGGACAGGCGTTGCCGTCGCTTCAGCCGTCTTCACGATTCTGTCAATTCCACTTTTTGAGATGTTTTTTTGGGGAGGCTACACAAACTTTCTGGGTTTAGCATATATTGCCTTTATTTTTTACATACTGAACAAGGACTTCGGACTTTCGGTTAAAACATTCCTCCTGTTTCTGGGAACCTTCACAATCGTATTGTCCCATCAGCTTGCCACTTTCGTTTTCGTTCTGATGTTTGTTCCCGCCTTCTTAGTCAGCACTATCGGATCGAAAAGAAAAATCCTAGTTTTTCTCGCCGTGATTGTGGGTGGCGGCTTAGCTCTGATGGTGTGGTATGCAAGGATGATAATTGAATATGCTGACGTTATTATAGAACACCTCTTTTTCTCGATGGAAGAGAACATCTATCACATCTCCGCAGTTACATTTGATTCTCTAATCAAAAACCTTGGAGCAACCCTTTTCTTAGCTTCAGCAGGTATCCCCCTGACTTTCATTTTACTGAAGAAGAAAAAAGCCTTGAAATCCTCGATATTGATTATTTTTTGGCTTGCCGTTCCCTTCCTTTTATCTCAGCTATATCTCTTCGGAATTTACTTACCATACCACCGCTTCGTTTACTTTTTTGCCACACCAATAGCCATTCTTTCCGGCGTAACAGTATATTATATTATCAAAAATTCACTCGCATTCCTAGAATCAAAGGTAATTCCGAAAATCGCAAAAAAAAGTAACATAGTAAACGCTACCAAGATTCTCACTATGGCGCTAATCTTTTCCTTATTCTTTATCCAAGCTCTTGCCTTTCTTCAAATAATCGAAGCTTATCCACAATTTTACGAGAGAGCACCAATCTCCAGTTACAAATCGGGCATATGGGTAAAGCAGCATTCAGTTCCGGACGGCACAGTGATTACTACAAGAAGCCCAGGATCATGGTTTTACATCTTTTCAGATCACAACACAACACAAGAGACAGATCCTCTTTACTCAAGAAGCAAAGTTGCAGAAGCAATATTGTACAGCTTTTATGAAATAGAAAACTCTCTCACGCTCACACGAGAGTTTAATCCGATAAGCTCAAGCGCTGGTCAGGCAATATACGTTTCAATTTTCAACATTTGGACTAAGGCTCTAACTATCGCCAACAACCAAGTCAACGTTGCCTATGTTGATCCTCTCGGAGAAGAAGTGACGGTTCCCCTCTCCGAAACTGTTGAAAACATTTACTGGACTCAGAACTCCACTGACAAAGCACAACTGGTTTCTGAGTACGTCCACGAACACTTCACGGTAGAAAAAATTGTTACATTTTCAAGCAGCAGTTCTGTGATCAATATTGAATGGAATGTTAAGGTTCACCAAAACTTAGCAAGCGTCAAACTGGCAGTTAACAATTTTTTTGAGTTTTCTCTCGATTTCAAGGAGGCACTTGTCCCCGGAGTTCTTGAATGGCAGAACCCATGGGACAACGCCACTTTCATAAACACGCGTGAAAAATGGGCATTAGTAGAAGGCTCAGATCTATTGTACGAAAAACTTGTAGCGATACTCGATACACAAAACGGTATATTAACCGCTTTCCAATTTGACGAACACCCAGACAGGTTTAACCTCGGCGCCCTAAATAATCACTTCATAGACGCCCTGAGACTCCAATATGAACTCGGTGATTTAGCTGAGGGCGAAAACCAAGAAATCTCTTTTTCCATACTTGCTTACGCCTTCGAGCATGAAGAGATTGAACGGTGGACAACCTCAGATTTGAAGCATCAATTCGATTCACAGACGAATTTGCCAGTTCAAGGAAGGGACTTCCGAACCTACATCGAGGAACACAACATTAAATTCGTAGCCGTTGATACTCAACAAATTGCATCGAACATCGAGGCAACTCCTGCCTTAGATAAAATCTATGATAACGGCAGATCAGTCGTCTATACAACAAAAAGATAAAGCCATCATTGGACGCTGCATGCATTATTGTGTACGTAAAATTTTAGGGATGTAACCGCAAGCTGGGTCAGAGGCGAAGAGGTCTCCTGTGTAGATTTCTGCTCTGGTTCGGCAGCCACCACAAATTTCGCGGTATTCGCAGACGCCACATTTTCCCTTCAGGTTACTTCGGTCCCTGAGCTTACGAGTG
>JAUWDF010000130.1 GCA_030608925.1 Candidatus Bathyarchaeota archaeon
ATGGCTCGTTCACGACCAGTATTCTAGCATAACTACTTACAAACCAATCTACTCTACTATGTGAGCCTTCAAGTCCCTGAAACTGCACAAAGGGAGAGGGTAATCTTGCTGGACTGCAAAGATTTTGGAGACTCAAGGCGCGCGCAGAAGAGTAGTCAGACACTCGTAAAATGACCTATCTCCATAGATCTGGGACTTTGGAGGCTTTCGCCAATCTCCACTTCTGCAGAAAGTTTTTCTGGTAAAAGTGGTACAACCCACATCTTGTACACTGTAAAATCCGTCTACCCTTTTTTAGATCAAGCATGTACAAATCCAGAATCTCACCACAATCAATACACCTACCTGTGTGTTTCCGACTTTCCCCTTCTCCAGAAGCATCAGCCATAAACATCACTCACTAACAAATCCTTCCCAAGATAATATAAACGATTCCAAGTTGAACTCGTCATAGAAGAGAAATAATATTCTCTAAGGGAACTCTTTTGAAGGTCACTGCATAAAACTTGCTATAATGATCAAACTAGTAGTACTCGACATTGATGGGACAACATTCCAAGTATACAGCTGGCAATATATACACGAAAAACTGAACACACTAACCCAAGCCAAAGCACATTATGAACAATTCCTGAATACCCAGATCACTTATGAAAAGTGGGCACAATTAGATGTAGCTCTATGGAGAAATCAGACAATTACAAGAATCCGAAAAATTATCAATCAAATGCCCTACACAAAAGGCGTTCAAGACACCCTAGCTAATCTAAAGTTGAACAACATGAAAATATTTCTTCTAAGTGCTGGCATCACCCAAGTAGCTGAGAGAATACAAAAGGAGATGGGCATCAATAATTATCTTGCGAATAGCCTAATAACTAGAGACGGCTATCTCACAGGTGAAGTAGATGTCAATGTTTCCTTCTACGGAAAAGGAAAACATCTGCCTTGGATCCTGAAGAAGTTCAACTTGATCGCTGAAGAATGTGCTGCTGTGGGAGATGATCCTACTTTAGTACCATTGTTCAAAGAAGTTTCTCTCGCTATAGCTTTTAATCCCACCTGTGAGAATGTGGAAAAAAATGCAGACGTAACAATAAGGAGTAACGATCTCCGAGACATCCTTCCTTACATTTATTCAGGCACAAGTAAGTCTGCGGGGAATTAACGGGGTCTTCGAGACCTAATAACCGGGATGAAGAGCGCGAAACTCTTATTCGCGTATAAAGAAAAGACTAAAGGCATAAAAGAATCTACGTGAGAAAGCTGAATGCTAAGTTGTAGCGGGGGTTCCCAAGCCAGGTCTAAACAGGGCCGTCTAAACCCTAGGACAAGGGGGAGGACTTAAGATCCTCTGGCGAAGGCCTTCGTGGGTTCGAATCCCACCCTCCGCACCTATATTAGTTCTATCGGTCTAACATTTTAATACAGTTTGGACTTGTTGGTGGCGACTGAACGTCGCAGAACTCATTTGTGACAAAAGATGTGGACGGAAGGAATTCCTTAAGGCTTGATCGTGAATCTTTGAATTCTTGGGTGTATGCGCATCTGAGATAAGCTTAATACTATTACTCCACACAGCAAAATGTTGTTATATCTTCGCGATTTTTCAGCATATAATGACATAGGCTGTTTGAAGGTTCTTGTAGGAGGTGTTATTTGCGTGACGTTGGTTGCGATTCCTTCAATTCAGCCTTAAGTTCATCAATGTAGTCTGGAAGCCTATAGCCTTCTTTAGTTTGAAACTCATGTCCAAATTTGCAATATACGCTTTCTAGGATAACTTTCTCCACCACCATAGCGCCTGAACTTAGAAAACTATTCAAGCCATCAGTGAAGACTTGCAGTTTTTCCGGGATTTCTTCTCGTTGCAACGAGTGGGCAGTCTGCAAGTAGTTGTATATGATCATTGTTGCAGTTTTCCCAAAAACCTGTTTGAGCTGCATGTCGATTGTTGTCATAAGAGATTCTCTAAACTCATCTTCTGTAATCACTTTCTCTCACCCTTCTGCTCTTTTGTTCTTGTTGAATATGAAGTACTTTTCTCTATTATTGGTCAAAGTTATTTAGATTACTTAATAAGGTTTTCAAAGAAGTTTCTCCGAAGGCAAGCTAGAAGCTTTTATACACGCGCGCAAGTCGAGTTGATCAAAGAAAATATCCATACAAATTGATTATGCGAGGACGGTGAGTACCATTCCTGTAATTAAAGGAATCGAAAGATTATCATTAACAGGCAATGGCAGTGTTTCAACAAACATTCCTATGGCTGCAGCAACTAACGCTAGAAGAGGGTTCAGGAAATAGGAAGCGCCCAAGAAAGCAAAAGCGAAACCTGCCAGAGATCCCTCAAGGTTTTTTCCTTTATTATAGGGAACAGCATTTTTTCCGAAAAGTCTACCAAAGATTGAAGCAGCGCTATCTCCGAGGGAGATAACCGCTATTACTGCGAAATTTATTGGCGTTGAAAAAAACAGGAGGGAGAGAACTATCCCTAATGCTAGAAAAACTGGTGTCAGTGTAAATTCAAAGCGTTCGTAGTCTGTTGCAGCGTTTAGGGTGATCGATGAGATAACTGGAATGTTCCTTTTTTCAACCCGAGCGAATTCCGACACCATATATACAAGAGCAGTGAAAGATAGGAGTGTGATTGTTAAAAAAACCCCCAGATATTTGGTGGCTAAAGCCACGAAAAAGCCACTCGCGTGTATGATTTCTCGTATTGCTTCATTCCGGGAGATAGAGCGTGGAGAGCTTTTTAGTTTTTGTTCTATGATAGGTAATATTTCCATTAGGTTATCTTTTATCACATAATCAGATTTCAGAATTATCGCAGCATCTGGATTGCACCCGATTTTTAGAGCTTCAGGATAGAAAATAGATGAGTTGTTGCGGTCATCGGCGATAATAACACAATTCTTTGGTTCGAGGTTTTCTCGTTTCAGAAGTTTTTCTATTATGTAAGATTTACCGTTTTTCTTTATGACCTTGCCCTTTATACCACCCGTTAAGACGCCATTTTCGATTTCTAGTTCAAGTCCGAAGGCATAGTATGCGTTAAGACGGAAGGCAAGGTTGTTAACCATGGTTTGAGGAAGACCTGAGCTTATTAAAACAATTTTCAACCCTTTCTTTCTAAGCTTTGCCAAAACTGATTCTGCGAATGGAAGGAGGGGAACCTGTTGAAAGATTCGAAGAAGCTCATTGATGTTGATACCTCGAAACAATTTGAATACTTTTTTTAGGGCTGATTCGAGAGAGATTAATCTGGCTTCGTAGAGAAGCGCGACACAAAGATACTTGATAAATTTTGTAAGGCTTAAATTCCGCCCTATTTCGAAGGTTAGATATCGATTCTTGGGTAATAGAACTCCTTCAACGTCGAAAACTGCGAGTTTCAGATAATTTTTTGTGCTTCTTTTGTCCATCTTTTGCTACCTCATGTTCTACTATGGATTAGCGTTCAAATCCTTTTGATACTTGGTAAAGTTTTAATGTTTGGACGAGTTATGAGGTTTGGGCAGCAAGTCTTAGGTGGGGGGCTAGGGGTCCTCTGAAAGGCTTTGCTTTGACCGTAAATCCTCTATACGACGGACTGACAGCTGAGACTGAGGTGTCAAAGAGCGTTGGACTCCGCTTATCCTTGCGATGAGTATCCGTCTCTTGGGGCTGGCGGTCGTGGAGTTGTCTCTGTAGGGAGGCAGTTTCCTTGTCTGCTAGGTGAATCTGGCCAGGCCCGGGAGGGAGCAACCTAAGTCTAGACGTGCAGCGCTCAAGGGGGTGCGGATGTGAGACAAGGATAGGCTGTGGTGTGGCGAAAACTGGATGCTGAATTTCAGTGGCTTGCTGCCTAAATCACTTGTTTTGCTCTCTCAAACCCTGTAT
>JAUWDF010000188.1 GCA_030608925.1 Candidatus Bathyarchaeota archaeon
GAATGAATAAACCGATCGAGTTTATGCCGTCGTCGTTGATTACTAGGATGGTTGGCAAGATAGTTCCTCAGGTTGCATTAGATATAATGTCCAATTATTTTAGGGTATTCTTGCGCTCAGGAAAACGTTAGTGATTTTTGGGATATTGGCGCTGTTTTAGTGGTTGTGTCAGAGCAGTTCATTATGTGTAGCTGAGCGTACATATATCGATTTTTTGAATATATAATCGAGTGAAATAGCGTATATTAAGTAACAAGACACAATATGTCTTGGCGTAGAACAATGGAACAATTGAACAGAAAAACAAAAGAGGTAAAAACCATGCGAGTATTCACAACAAATTGGTACCTATACAAAACATACTTACATCCAATTTCCAAAAAACCACAAACAAAAAACTCTGGAACAGCAACAGAAATTTACGGATCAAAAAAAAGAAGAGAATTCAACTCCAAGAATCGAGAGGCTGAAAAGAAAACAATGAACTTTGAAGAAGTTTTGCTGGAAGCAATAGATGAAGGGCTCTCTTTGCTCGGAGAATCGGCGAAACAGGCACTCTATTTCCATTTAGAAAAAACCTTAAAGATGAACAGGCTGGACATTCCCTATAGAATTGAAGAGTTCACCGATGCAGTCGAGAAAATCTTTGGAAGCGGAGCCAAAATACTTGAGATTCAAATAATGAAACACCTCTTCAAGAAAGTTGGCTACAAATTCAAACACTATCCGAAACAAAAGAACCTAACATTCACAGAGTATATAGCAGCGGTCAAACTAGAAAAAACAATTACGAAAACATCAAGGAACAACAGCAAAACCCAAACCGCAAGCAGAATGGAAAAAAAGATGATATGCGTACGAACACGTTAGGGAGATCACAAAAGCCATCAAACCGGATTTCCAAGAGTTTTTCAGGAATTGCCCTACTCTAAAATCAGACGACTTTCGTCTTTGCTTAAGCGCCATTTTCTCGGGAGATGATGTTTTTGATGCCACTTATTCAACGCTTTTAGCTTTTTCATGGGAACAGAACTTATTTGTAATCCGGTTTTTCCTTTCGGACCCAATATCAGAGGGACCTCCTCATATTCCATCTCCTGTTCTTTGATTCGCTTGCTCTTCACCAAATTCAACACCACCTACTATTGCTTCCATGTTACATATTTTAGCCTTTTTATACAACCCAGAAATAATTTTCAAGCAATGCATACACACATCTATGGATACGCAAACTGTAATTTATGAAAGGTGCGTTGACAAGTTTTGCATCTAGGTGCATTTAGGAAATCTGAACTACATATTTTATGGGCAATAACTTTATATTATATGATGCTTTTTGACGCTCTTGATGGATGGTGAGGGGACGCAGAGAAAATACCCATTTCTCCATTCGCCAAGAGACCTACCCTCTCCTTGAGCGATCGACGGTGCATATGCGCGCATGCGCCAAGTCCCCCATCCTCCTTTAATTTCTGGTTTAACATCACACAAAATAAGGAAAAGGGAAAATCCCTAAAAATTAATGAACGTCAAAAGATAACGCTTCTCCGGATTTTGAAGTCTTTGAACTCTCCGCTGTATTCTTCCCATTGAACATCAACTTTTGTAACTCTGGCTCCTGAAGGTCCCTTTCTGCAAAATTCAATCAGTTTTTCCACATCTTCTCTCTCCCCTTCAAAGATTGATTCCACTCTACCGCCAGATGTGTTTCGAACCCAACCAGCAACGTTTCTTTTCATTGCCTCGTAACGGGTCTCCACCCTAAAGAAGACACCTTGGACCCTACCGCTTACGAAAATGTGGGCTCTAACCTTCATCTTTCTCATCGACCAGCAGCCAGTTACACATAGTTGACTAGTGGAATGAGAAAATCAAAGGTTGGATAAGATGTATTTTTTGGTTAAGGTGCTCGTTTGAACCTGATGGATTGCCCTGATAGCTCTAGCTCGTAGATATGATTCACATCAAAGTCGATGCCAAGCTTTTCATATTCGTTCTCAGTGAGAAATAAGATCATTTTCGGGAGAGTGAATTGGGTTCTTTGTGCTGCAAGAATGGGAATCTGCTGTTGCACAGTCTTCATGACTTCCTGAACCATTCTCGCCTCTTCTGTCGCAGGTCTAACAGCAAACCGGGGAATCACCCGATCCTCAATCAGCTCGATACGCTTACCAAGGTTACCTTCAGGATCCCGTATCGATTCAATCTTCTGAACCCTCACACGCGTCACAATAATCACTCCAGCTAACCATGAAGCTCAGAAGCCTTTATACATTTCTTAAAGTTGCTTCACGGTTTTCTTCAAATCCAACAACCTTAATGCTTTTAATTTTTTATTGCTCTATTACGCGACCGTAAAGCAGCCTCTCAACAGCGCAATTAAACTTAAGGAAAAACCCTACTCAATAGTAAAACAATTTTAAATTAATTAAAAGTAAAATTCAACATTGTTTAGTGGAAAACAGCTTTTTTGTTTTTATCTAGTAGTAGTTATTTTTGTGGATTTTTAGATTGTGAGTAGCCTGAAAGCTATTCCGCCTACAAGCAGGGCTAGCAAGATTTCGAAAGCAGTGATTGACAATGCTTTTTTCCAGCCGAACTCTTTAACCAAGGCGCCTATAGTGGCTACGCACGGTATGTACAGCATAACCACTAAGGTGAAGACAATCATCTGAACCGGAGTCATAACCTGAGCAAAATTTGTGGTTCCAAAGAGAGTCGCAAGCATTATCAACGTTAATTCTTTTCTCAGCACACCGAAGATCAGCGCTATCCCCGTGACTGCTGGCAATCCCAGCCAAGCGACTGTTAATGGGCTGGATAGGTTCACGATTAAATCTAGCAAGTTTGCAACCTCTACGAGTTTGATTACGAAGCTGCCTGCAATTATGAGGGGAAACGCCATCACTATGAATTCTCGCAGTCTGAACCATGTTTGCTTAGCAACCGTTCTCATGTGCGGTATTCTGTAGTCGCTCATCTCCATAATCAATTCAGTTGGCTCACCGGGCAATGCTTTGAATGCTATTCTTCCAAGGACAAAGAT
>JAUWDF010000117.1 GCA_030608925.1 Candidatus Bathyarchaeota archaeon
AACTATTATGGACTTTATCCTTCATCTTACCAGACATCTACACGTGCGTTGCCTTCCTGGATTCAGGGTGCTTATAATACAGTTGCGATGGCAAGTGTGTTTAATCAAGTGAGTGATAGATATGCTGCTGCAACTTTCAAACACACTGGAACTGGAGCCTTCACCGCCATAGGTTTGACAAGGACACCAGATGTTCGAATCTCAGCTCTTGCACTCCTAATGTACTACCAGCCAATCATTTACAGATCTGAATTTAATTTGGCTGAGGATGAAAGACCCACTCAAAGACTTATTGTGTTACAGCTGAGCCAACAAGGAGGAGGCTAACGTGAGGAAACTAAGGTCCGAAAAGGGGCAATTCTCCATAATTGCTGCAGTGCTGGTTTCCATAGTCCTTGTTACTGCAGTAATCACAACATACTCTCTAATACGTAACAGTCCGATTCAAGAACGTCCTGAAATCTTGGGAACTATTGACGAGATGAACTTAGCTATCGATCGAGTTCTTCAATTCGCAGTTGGGTACTATTGTTCAATTTTAGAAACTACTGGAAACACAACATATGCGAAAGGGCTCGCTACAGGATATTTAATGAACGGTTTAGAGAGTATTGCATATTCTCATCCTGATTGGAGCCCCGCTTTCGAAATCACTTATTCTCGCTTAACTGCTTCATGGTTCAATCAGACAAGTCATAGTCAGGGTGCACTCAACGTTACTTATTCACTGATAGGACTTGGCATTTACGAAATAACATATGCTGGTTCAATTGGCTTCGCGATCACAGTGAATCCTTCTAGCGTAAGTCATGTAGTCATAAATGTGACGCGAGATAACCGCGATCCTTATCCTAATTTAGGTAAAAGCAGCTTTCTATTTTACAACTATAGTTATGTTGATTTGGCTTGGGGACTTGAAAATTCGGGACTTGAAATCAATGCTATCACGTCGACGGAAACCTATTCAGCATATAACATCACAGTTCCAAACTATGTGGACCCATCATCCTATATCCTTCAAATTGTCGATCCTCGCGGGATCAAGGTCATCGCTTCAACCTATTCGCAACATGTTTATGATTTCAGCTGGAATCAAACTCTATACTCCTCACTCAACCATGATACAATGGCTATTGAAGTCCTTCAAAACGGCACTCTAAGGAGTCTAGGGCAAAACCTTCAACTGACAACAACAAGCAAACCAATCCCACCGATCCCAGTAAGATCTTTTAGAGTAAATCAAACTATCAACGGATTAAATCGTGAAGTTCCATTCCAGGTTGAAGATTGGGGATCCAATTATCGAGTACCAGCAGGCTTAACAAGCAACGTCACTGTGTTCGCTGGAAGGCAAATGTTTGTTTTTCTAGTGAACCACAATGTTGAAAACGTGACACTGTGGTGGGATGGACGTGATATCGCTAATCAAACATCCAAAGCTTTCACGAATAGATACTTTGATGATGACCCAGCCAGCGGAATTCTGACGAATGGCAGACTACTCATTAGCATTGACTCTGGTTTCACGATTTCTTCAATATCTGGATCTTCTGCCGCCGAAGCTGAGTTCCTGAGAATAAATGGAGAATACCCAGTATATGGCGCAGATCCTTCCTACGTTATATACAATGGTTCAGTTAGAGACATCGTACAGCAAGAAGCTGAATGGAGTGGAGGAATTTCTGGTTGCCCAAATGTATATGGGCAAATTGTATTGACCCTCCCTGCAAATGCTACCTACTACACTTATAATGTGCGTCCGATTTTTGTGAACTCACTCCAAAGCCGGACAATTACAGATTTAAGTGTGATACACCTGGAAGTTTCAACGGGACAACCAATTACAGAGAATGGAACCTCTAGTGGTTACCCCGTCGCATCAACAATGGAAGGTACCTTCCACAATCTTAGTTCATCGACCGGATGGGCACATCATTGGAGCGAGTTCATTTCCGGAAACATCGGAGTAGGAATCATGTTCACCAATAGTGCAAACATAAAACTATACACATTCGATGATATTGCTGGCGATAAAACAGGTGCAATAGACGTAACAACATCTGGGCGAGTTATCGAATATAACCCTGTGTCAATGACCCCTGCTTCGTTCCAATACTCTCTGGACATAAGTTGGCAAGGCGCTGTTGTCAATTTTGATGGAACTGACCCCATATATCCATCATCAGGAAGCGTCGGATTGTGGGCAATAGTTGAATCTCCACCAACTATTGCTGTGAGCTAATTTTTTCTGGTTGCCCCAAATAGGTAAGTGTATGCCAATTATTTGAACTCGAGAACTGAAATTAGCTCCAATGCCAACGCGCAGACTCGTGTAGTTCTCTGTTAATATAAACGTCAAAGAACTTGGCTTATTGCGATCCAGACAATGTCACCGATTGTTAATGAAAGGATAAATCCTATTGTTATGAATATTAACATAGGCAAGCCTGGCGTAGCCCAAACTTCATTATTAATCTTCCCTTCTTTTTCTGCTGTGACTATTCTCTCAATCATCTGTTCACGATTTTCATCTTTTGGAAAAAGAAGTAAGCGTTTCTTAACCTCTGAATTTTCAGCAATGGAGATGTCTTCGAGGGGGTATAGGAAGGATTTTTTCAGATATGCAACAGTTACTTTGTAGCCGCACACTAAAGCTAGTACTTTCCGACCTACACTTTCACTTTCATATCCTGCAAATAGTCTGTCCTGCCTCCTAAACTTCCACATTAAGTTACGGAAGAGAGCGTAGAATACACTCAAAGTCGCGATGATCACACCGTTGCTAAAGATAGTAATGGGAAAAACAAAGGACACAAAACCTGATACTGGTGTGATTAAACTTGGGGGCAGAGGAGTCACCAGAGCTAAGCACATTAGAGCCTTAGCATCAGCACCACCAAAAGCCCCCACATAGAAAAGGGCAATAGAAAAGATCGAAGTAACCGTGAAAGATATGCCATAGTTGACTAGCGCATTCACAGTGGTACCCAAGTTAGGAAGAAAGAGGAAGCGGAAGGAAGGTGGATAGAATAGGAACTGAGTTAAGGTCAACAAGAAAGCAAAAGGTGCAAAAAACATCCAAACTCTATTGCTAACCTCTCTCGTTTTAAAATCACTCCAAGAGGCGTAACTCAAGAATGACAGTGAAAGACCAATACGTATCATCGAAAGGATTTGTTCCAAACTCGGTTCCACCCAAATAATGCCTAAAAACATCATATTTGGATAGGTAATAAGAATTATGCGTGCGATTAGCTTCCAAATGCCAATTGATAGGGATGCGTTATCTTAGCCAGATGACGCTGGTCTGGCGAAGGTTAGTTCTGCTCCAACTTCTGGAACGATCTTGAAGTAGTAGGTTTTGCCATTTGTCCATGAAGACGATAAGGCGTTTGGCCAACTCAGAGTAATAGTAACTGTTGTGTTGCCAACAGGTAAAAACCCTCCAGTAGAACCAAAATCCGCGTTTTGTGTGACAGGTATAAGATTCGATGATGTGGTACCTATGTAAAGACGGATGATTTTAGCGTTGCTGGTTCCTCGGTTTCTCACAGTCATACTAGTTGTTGAATTTGTATTGTTCCAAGACACGTTTTCAATGCCTAAGATGGTACCTGCTGCTCCTGTTTGTGCTCCCATGAAAGCCATTATCCAAGCATAAGTCACAATTATTGCGGCTACTGCTATTACTACTAACAGTAGGGTTGCAAGGATTGGCGAAATACCTTTCTTAGATGTGAGAACTTTTCGCAAACTTCTTTCCACCTTTCTCTATCATTACTTACACGCTAATTTAAGATGTATGAACGCAAAATCCACATTGAAGTTTCATTGCTTCCACAATTTAGCTGCTCACACTGAGTAGCACAGTTATGTCCTATGAATAAAGAATCTTAAAGTCAGTAAACAGTTTTGAGAGATTTTAAAGGTTAATTTCATAGACGAAAGGTGGACTGGTTGTACGTGCTTCCAAAGTTATACCTAGAAGTGTTTCGAGATACCCCCTCTGTAGTTCGTGATTGTTGATAAAGGGGGCTTTAACTATGATATACTTGT
>JAUWDF010000053.1 GCA_030608925.1 Candidatus Bathyarchaeota archaeon
GTACAGCATCGCCAAGAAAATGGTTAAAGAAGTCAACTAGCAAACCAAGCACGCTTCAGACCCCCCCACTTTTTTTTATTTAGATTGCCCTCAACGCGTTTATCTCAAAGCATTTTTTAACCATTCAGATGACACGTAAACGCACATGTTGTTTGTTAAGCAACTGAAGATACGCCCATTCACAACAGCAATGAGCTTGAGAATGCGCGCGCGAATCCCGCATACTCGCGCGTCCTGCTTAACCTGGGTCTCAAATAACATTTCAGTTTTCTCGACTTATGTTTCGTTGCACGGAATATTAGCTCAAGAGAAACATGCTTTTTAGCCTTCAGATTCCCTCAAATCATTGCAGAAGGTGAGTGTAAGTGACTTGTCCAAAGTGTAATTCTCCGAAAATCGGAACCAGTTACTCTTACAGGGGCGATGTCTGGTTGAAATGCCATGATTGTGATAACTGTTGGAGTGAACATGGATAATGTTTCGTTTGATTAGACGTAGAATCTGGTATTGGAAATTCCAGCGTAGGGTGGCAAATAAGCTCGCAAAACTTAGTAATTAGTCTAGGTTTTTTCTTGGTTGATAAGCGTCGTTGTGAAGATCGATTAGAGAAAAAAAGAAAGATGCGCGCGTGTCATGCGCGCGCGTAAATTTCCCAGCTAGTTGGTATCAACCTCAGAAAAGAAGTTGAGGCGATTAGGAAAGCGATTGCGAGCATCAGTTTTCGCTTATTTCCATCTCTAAGATAAATGTAACCAAAGATTGCATCAAAAGAGGTAACGAGGCCAATCAATAGACTCCATAATAGGAGTTCCAAAGTCCGTACCGGAGTTTTGATATTTGGTTGACTTTATGTTCCGTAGAAAGTGGCTAATTGTGTTATGAAAGTAAAGTTTGAATTGGTGTTCTTGTCAGGTCTGGGTCTGAATAGCGGAGAGAAGTAGTGAGCGGGGAGAGAGATTATCGCGTCTGTGATGTGGTGTTTCTCAGAGTCTTCTACCCTTGAGGGCTTTGATTAAATATGTTTTCGTCTTGTCATCAAGATCGAAATAGTAGGGTCTTCCAGCGATTTTTCTACGTTTAATTTGATGTCTAGTAACTAAATTATCTAGAACCTTCCGTTCTCTCGGAGAGAATTGGTCTCCTGCAATCATTGTTGGTCCTTGACATTTCAGGAGTTTGGAAACGAAATCCCTCGGTAGTAATCGATAGACTTTTTTTCCTCCAAATAGATCCCACTTGTCGTATTCTTCATAAAATGGGATTAGACCGTTAGATGATGCTTGGATTTCCCAGCCAGTGTCGGCATGAACAAGTTCGAATGCTCGGATTTCTTCGCCTCGCATAGTCCTCTCCCTTTCTGCTCGACCTTCCTTGAGTTGTTGAGAGATAAGATCGGAGTCAACTGCGTAGACATCAGTGATTTGGTCATTCCGAGTCATGCAGGCATAGTTGACAAGGTTCTCAACAAGCGAAAGCGAGTATTTTATGTATTCAGCTAATTCCTCGGGATCAAAAGCTGTTTTTTGAATATCCATTTCTATAGCTCTAGCAGATTTCTTCAATCCAAATTCTTTGATCCCAATCATGGAGCATACTGTAGTACCAATGGGGGCACTAAAACCTAAGCTAACAGTAATCGAGTAACCATGTTGAGTTGAAATGACAAGCGGAGATACATACACACACTCATATTCAAATCCGGGAAGTAGCTCCAGAGATTCAACAAGCTTGTCCTCCAGTGCATGAGCCATCTCTATGTAATCAAACTTGGTGAGCTTGTTCTCGATTTTGAAGTGCATTTCTCTTACCGCAGTTATGTGAGTTCACACCAAGCTATATGAATAACTCAGTTATAATTTATGGCAAAACGCACGTGTGTGTGTGAATGAGATTTGTTTTCATAGAATGCGCGCGCTATTGACGCTTCTATTAACGCCAACTACTTGGTTTAGCACCGCTTTCTTTTATGAGAAATACCTTGGCAACCTCTCACCAAAAATGCTAGGAATCTGCTTATCAGTTGTCCTCACTGTGATCACTGGAGTAATATTACTTATCTATCCCTAAACCTGCTCTCGCCAGACCTACAACCTTCAACCAAATTATGGAGAGCTTGTACATCCAAAAACTGCTCAGGGAGCTATCTATCGCGGAAAGACACCTACTGGTGAATGCTAGTCTTCACTGTGCACACGCACGGCTGTTGGTGAGTATAATGTGATTTCCACTATACCTTTTATTTTCAGTTCCAGTTTTTCAACAATGATCTTAGGAATCACAAACCGACCATCATTACTGACCTTTGCGTAGAAATCACGGTAATACGCAGCATCTTTAGTACTTCTAGCTTCGATACCTAAGATTTCGTTTGCTTTTAATTTGTGCATCCCTCTGATTACGACAGGGATCTGGATTCGATTGCCCTTCTGCAACTTTGCCAGAAAATTCTCCTCTTTCTCCAGTGGCATACTTAATTCACCTTTCCAGCACTTTCTTCGACTTTCATTGACGTGAATTAACCTTAATATGCGTATCGTTTAAGAAAAAAAGCCCGAAAAATCCTTATCACCAATAGGGTAGGGGGGGATCCCTTTTTCAGGCTATTGCACGCGCGCATACTTGGATATAAGAGGAACACCTACTTCTGCAGACCCAAAGCCCCTTGTAAATTGCTGTCCAAATGCCTCATAGAAGATCTCAGCAACCCTGACGTCCTGACCTGATGGCATGCTTAAGCCTATTTCCACATTCATCCTCTACTCAACCCAGTTTATTCTATAGGATCACTCGTGAAGACAAGTCTACGTCATCTAACTTAGGACCAAAAAGGAGTAGAGACAGAAAGTTAGACTTTTTTCAGATGGTTCTTTGCGCAAACTTTAAACTCTTTTCCCGGAGCAGCTAGTTCAAAGATTTCAGTGAATCCCTCATCGCTAAGGACCTTGTACGTCTCCTTTGCTCGCCAACCAGGAGGAATATTCTCGATGCTTTCGGTGACAAACACAATTGTTCTAGGTTCATCATCAAGGCTGTCGAGGATATATTGGTTTACGAATCCTTCTACATGGAACTGTCGGAACACAAAGCTCTTCCTCGTGGTATCATAGCTGAAATACCCAATGTCTTCATGGGTTTCACCCTTGGGATTCTTCTCATTGGGAGCAAATACAGACTTATTCTTTACTTGAAGAAACTTTTCATTCAAAACAAAATTATAGGTTCGTTCAGTTCTTGACCTTCCTGAACCTCCCTCACCAGTGCCTTGCCAGGAACCAACGAAAAACCTGAATGATGCCCAAACATCTTGCTTCTTTCTACTTGACAACCTCAGATCACTTCAGAAGAAATTGACCATCACCAGTTTTATGGCTTGTGGAGGAAACATGCACGCGCTAAAACCCACCTATCTCACTCCTATGTGACTTTGCCATTTTCTTCTGTATACTAGAGCACAGGAAAGATGCGCGCGTAACAGACCAAAAAATTCTAATGTGCCTTCAAGCGCACAGGACTGCTCATGTTGATAGTAATGTATGTATGAACGTGTTTACTTCAATCTGTCTTTTTTTACGAGATAGTTTTCTATTTGTGCTATGTCTCTCTGAAATAGATTCGCTAGTTCCTTCTCTTTTTCAAACATGGCTTTAACTGACTTGGTTGCTTCTGGTCTCGTACTTGCATAATCAGCTAAAATGATCTTGTGTTTATCTGCCATTTTCTCCCAAGTTTCTGATAAACGCTTTAAATCTTTTAAGGTCTCCTGTAATTTCCCTTCTCTGGAGAGTTTTTCTAAATCTTCTTCGTTCATGTTATCACAACTTTTCTCTGCGCGCTACCCTCAGTTCTGTGGTGTTTCCGCGTTTCTGATTTATAGATCGTGCTCATGGTATAAAGACTTGCGCGGTAGAAATTAATCGATGCACAAACATGAAATCGACTATGTCTTTGAAGGTAAAAGGAACCCTGCAATGCCTTGAGATATCCGTGTTGTACACTGTACCCTCAAAACATCAAGTTTCATCCAATTAGTAAGTTAATTAGTGCTGAACATTTTCGGGATATATCTAATCCTCCGTCTATTGGTAAGGATGGTGCAAGGATGATGAATAAGCTGATTACTGAATGCGCGTACTATACCTGATAAAGAAATTATGCGAAACCTATGGTTGGGAAATCAAGGAGACAGGGGAACTAGAAAAGGGAGCCCAATTCACAATAACTACACCTGAGCAGAGTGAACATGGAAAAACAAACTACGAAATTAGCTAAACACTTGCAGCTTCCTGAAAGTTAGATAATATGGCACAGATATCATTATATTTATGATTATCAATACCCTAGCGCTAACATATAATTATGGAACCGTGGCTAGGAATGAAGCTCCCATTTAAATTGCATAAGACAAGGTTCGTAGTAGTAAACGCGATCTTCGCTATCACAGCCACTCTCTTAGAGTGGGCTGGAACCACAACAAACATGTACGTCTACGCAAGCAGTTTCCACAGCGTCCTCAACGTACCCCTGATAATTATTGCTTATTGGATTGTTATAGGTCACACATCTTGGGTCGTTTACAGGAAATTCGGTTGGGTTGCTGGAGTCCTCACGGGCATAATGATCGATCTGCCCTTCGAATTCTTAGCCTTTCATCTAGGGTGGTGGACATGGATTCCAAGCTGGTCCCCGGCCATTTTCTTCAATGCTCCAGTAGCAAACTTCATAGTTTATCTGAGTGTGAGCTTAGGAAGCATCCTAACCTACAAGTACGTAATGAAACCCAAACTGTGATACATGCACCATGAGTAAGTGCGCCATGCAGAATGAGATTTCAGCGCGCGCGCAGAGTCCTAGCTGTTGAATATAAGATTTATTTGCTACCATATAGCTGAAGCTATGGATGCTACTTTGAGAGAGATAAGAACCGTCTGTCATCGCGATTGTCCAGATACTTGTTTCATAGATGTGCTTGTGGAAGGTGATAAGATTGTATCAACAAAGGGCAGCACTGCTAACCCTGTTACTCAGGGGTTCACTTGCCCGAGGGGTGTTGGTGATGCAAAACGGGTTTACAGCAAAGCAAGAGTTCTTTACCCGCACATAAAATCAGATGGGAAGTCCCGGTCGGGCTTTAGGCGAGTTAACTGGAATGAAGTTATACAATTTGTTGCTGAGAAACTCCGGAATGTTATGGACGAGTATGGGAAGGAGTCTGTTCTATTATATGATTACCCGGGCAATCAAGGATTTCTCGCATGGCAGTATCCTAGAAGACTCTGGTTTGCTCTAGGTGCAACCACTACCGATTATGCCCTTTGCAGTAGCTCTGGACATAGAGGAATTGGCCTCCATTATGGACTCACCTACGGTTTACAACCGGAGGATGTGCTAAATATGAAGGCTGTTACTTTCTGGGGTTGCAACGCGAAAGTCAGTTTTCCTCATCAATGGTCCTTAGCCATGAAAGCTAAGAAACATAAGGACTGCACAATTGTTGCCATAGATTCTCGAAAGAGTCGAACCGCAGAATCATCTGATATTTGGTTGAATCCTCGTCCTGGAAGCGACGTCGCATTAGCTTACGGCATCGCAAGATATCTCATCGAAAACGATGGCACAAACAAAAATTTCATTCAAGAATGGACCCAAGGCTACGAACAGTATGAAGAAGAAGCCTTGGAGTGGACGCCCGAACTTGTTGAGGAAACAACAGGGCTTACTTGGAAACAGGTTGAAGAGCTAGGAGATATCTATATCGAAAAACA
>JAUWDF010000079.1 GCA_030608925.1 Candidatus Bathyarchaeota archaeon
AACGAGGAACCTTGGACTCCTTTAAGAGATGCTCGGGAATTCTCTCTATTGTTGAACGCTACTGGTCGCATGGGAACGGCAGGTCTAGGTGTTTCCATTTGCATGGGCGATCGAGGGGCTGCACTAGATAAAGCTGAAAAAGTTCTGAAGGAGTACCGGAAGACTATCACGGAGTACTTAAGCTGGCTCACTAAGACACCAGATCGTATTGAGGAATTGGGAGCCATCTATGTAGTTAGAGGTGAAAATTACATTAATGAAAAGATAATCGGCACTCTCTCGTCAATCCTTTCAACTAATCTCAAAAAACCCGATAAACCAGTTATAGCATACGCAATGGCGGCAGAGGACACAATCAAGATATCAGCGCGAACAGTGGATATGATGACAAGCAAAGGTCTAAACCTGGGGGAAATCATGCGTGAAGCAGCTGAAAAATTTGGAGGCAAAGGTGGAGGACATGATATTGCTGCGGGAGCTCAAATCCATGGAAAAGATATTGAAGCCTTTCTTAGGATGACTGACGAGCTTGTACAAAAAAGGAAGGAAGAATTTGAAACTAAAGGCTGAGTTCTTTTTTCAGTATGAAACCAGAAGCGAGGTAAAATCAATCGACAAAGCGATTTCACCTGACAATAATGTAGTTCCACCTGGTTTAGAGGTTAAAACCAAAAGATGTGGTTGTATGCTCCAAACCTCAGTTTTTTGTGAAAGAACACTGAATGCTTTTCTATCAACTCTGGATGATCTATTATCTTGTATTTCTGTAGCGGAAAAGACTTTTCAAGTGCTCCAACCATCAGAAAAGAGGACTTATGACAATTCATGATATGCTAATGAATCCACAATTTTTCACGAATGATTATCGAATTGTGACGTAAACTAGCTAATCCAAGCACATAAAAATACATGTGTCTCCGAAAATCTCGCAGAAGAAATGAGAAACAAAGGGAAAATTCAACTTCTATCAATCCCAATCAAGTAACAACGGTAATAGATAATCTATGTTACACCTAAACTTGCGTTTTCGTGTGCGACGTGATCTTATGCACAAAGCTAAAAAGTGGATTATGTCAAGGAACCTTTGATTGCCTTGCTGGACATCAAATTGATTCGGGAACATCCGGAAACTATTCGACTAAACTTAGAGAGACGAGGCAACGACGAGGACATTCGAATGTTGAATAGATTACTGACCCTTGATCATGAGTGGCGTCGAATTCTGAGTAAGACGAATGAGCTTAGGCATGAACGAAATACGATCACTCATAAGATTGCAGCGTTGAAAAAGGCTGGAAAGAAAGTGACGAGTTCAGTTGAGAAGGGTCGAAAGTTGGAGAAGAAGATCGCAGACCTTGAGCGCCAGGTCAAGGCGATAAAGGAAGAGAATAGAGATATTCTGATGAGATTACCTAACATCTTACACGAATCTGTACCTATCGGGAAAGATGAACGAGACAATTTGGAGACTAGAACTTGGGGAAGCCCTCCTGAGTTCGATTTCAAACCAGAAGACCATCTTTCGATAGCACGGCGGTTGGATATCTTGGATGACGAAAGAGGAGCCAAAGTTGCAGGACATGGTTTCTTGTATCTCAAAGGGAATGGAGTTCTGCTCGATTTGGCGTTGCAGCACTACGCCATAGATTTCATGGTCGAGAAAGGATACTTACTTGTTCAACCACCTTTCATGATGAGACGAAGACCCTATGAAGGTGTAACAGACTTGACGGATTTTGAAGACGTCATGTACAAGGTTGAAAACGAAGACTTGTATATGATTGCCACATCTGAGCATCCTTTAGCGGCCATGTTTATGGATGAAGTTCTGTTAAGGGATAATTTACCGATCAAGCTTGTTGGAGTTAGCCCCTGTTTTCGGAAAGAAGTAGGTGCACATGGGAAGTACACAAAGGGATTGTTCAGAATGCATCAATTCAACAAGGTTGAACAATTTATTTTTTGTCTCCCTGAGCAATCGTGGGCACTCCACGAAGAGCTGCAGCAAAATTCCGAAGAACTATATCAAACTCTGGGATTACACCACAAAGTTGTGAACGTCTGCACAGGAGATATCGGAACTCTAGCTGCGAAAAAGTTTGACATCAATGTCTGGATGGCCGACGGCGTCTATAGAGAAGTTGGCTCTAACTCAAACTGTACGGACTATCAAGCCCGACGTTTAAATGTCCGCTATAGGGAAAAAGAGGGACAAGCACCGAAAGGTTTTGTACATACGATAAACAACACAGCTGTCGCAACCAGCAGAACTATGTTAGCAATACTTGAACAAAATCAACAAAAGGATGGTTCAGTCCGTATCCCTGGAATACTCTCGAAATACATGGGTGGTCTAGCAAAGTTGGAGGAACACTAAATCTTTTAATACCTGAATGTTGCTTCTGGAAGAAGCACGAGGGCTAGATTGTGTCCAAACGCAGAAGACGTGTTCGTGATAAATGGCGGAGTAAAGACTGGTACACTGTTACGACACCGAACTACTTCGGCAAAGTCGAGTTAGGCGCTGTTCCTGCAGATGATCCAGAAAGACTTATTGGACGAGTCACAGAAGCCACATTATATGATATCACAAACGACTTCGCCCACCAGTATCTCAAGATGTATTTTCAAGTAACTGATATGGAAGACAAAACTGCGCGAACCGTATTTAGAGGGCACGAATATAGTCGGGACTACTTACGTAGTCTTGTCCGGCGTAGAACAACTCGAGTTGATACTTTTCTAAACATTACGACAAAAGATGGATATAGAGTAAGAGTTGCTGTTAGTGCATTCACTCTGAGTCGGGTAAAAACCTCTCAAGAGATGGGGATACGAAAAATTATGAAACATATCGTAGAGGAAAAAGCTACTGTACTTTCATTTGACCAATTTGCACAAGAAATGGTGCTGGGCAAGATCGCCTCAGATATATATAACAAAGCTAAAAAGGTTGCACCTCTGCGACATGTAGGAATTAGGAAATCTAAACTTATTCACCAACCTCCCAAGATCGTTGTATCTGCAAAGTGAAGCTATCCCACAAAAGATGATGAGGGACAACGTGCACGACAGTTCCCGAGAAGAGCGACGGAAACGTGTTGCACAAGAAGCAGCTGAGTTGCTCTATTCCCAGCAAGAGAAAGAGTATAGACAATCAAAACTTCGGGCTGCAAAAAATCTAAGTGTCAATATTCTGCCAAGCAACGCAGAGATTGCAGATGAACTCGACAGAATTGCAGAAGAGAAGGAAGGTAAGAGTAGAAAAAAAAGACTTGTTCAGATGAGAAGAGAAGCCCTCCAGATAATGATGGTTCTTGAAGACTTCAGTCCTGTCTTGGTAGGAAGTGTATGGCGAGGAACCATTCATCACAGCAGCGACATTGATATAAGTACCTTGGCTAGGAACCCAAAAAAAGTTGTTCAATCACTAGAAAAACACGGATATGGAATAACTGAAACTAGAGAAAAAACAGTAGTGAAAAAAGGGGAAAAACGAAAATCTTTCCATGTACAAGTAATGTTGCCATCATATAGTCAGGCTGAGATCGTAGTCCGCAATCCAGACGATATTATCCCCCAGGCTCGATGCGAGATCTATGGTGATAAGATCACGGGCTTAACCACTCAGAAGCTTAATCGATTGATGAAACAAGATCCGCACCGAAAATTCGTGCCGACTTGACATCATAGATTAGACATCTGTATAAAACACTTTACACCTGTATCATAAACTGGTTAACTTTTCTTCTTCTTTCTCGTGGGCAGTACAGGGCGAGTGGCTAACAAGGGTTCTCTGCAATTAGTCGAAGGTTTCAGCAGGTTTTCTCCACAGTAAGGGCAAAGTCTAAACTCTGTTAAAACATCTCGTCCGCAAGCTGGACACATTTTATGATTCTTAATCTCTTTTTCTAATTCCTTCATGATCTCCTTGATTTCTTCAACATCTGCACCTAACCCTTCAACATTTTTATACATGGACTGAAGTCTCAACACCTCACTACGCACTCCAAAAGTAACATCTCGCAAAGATGCCAAGGACTTACTGTTATTTGCCAAGGTTTCACTCATCATTTCTAAAACACTTGTTTTCGCCTCTAAGAACTCCACTTCAGCTTGGTTTTCCTTCTTTCCATCCTCCAAGACTTTCCCCAAGAAAGTTTCAATAGGACTTCGCATTGCAATCACAGTAGTTCCTCCCCAAAGCAAGAAGGTTGCAAGAACTGCACAAATTAGATAGATTACTGGATCAATGCCATCGAAGAGACTTGAAAATGGATGAAAGGACAGAAGAAAAGGTTCCGTTTCACTGCCTGTCAACCACAAAAAACTGTCGAGGGAATGCAACCCTGCAAGGAAAGTTAGGGACCCTAAGACCCAGACAGCTACACCTTTTCTGACCACACTAGATAACCTCTCTAGAGAACAGTTCTATAAGAAAAATACACTTTCAACATTTAAGTCGCTATTCTCCTACGAGAATATGTCAAAAACCGATATATCACTTATCACTTCTAGCTACCTTTAAATATTCAGCGTTTTCTTTTTGACTTGTGATATTATGGATTTCAAAGCAGTACATTATTCCAAAGTGACACAGGACAAGGTTCTGGAGAAGGACGCTGAAGGTATGAAGGTACGTTGGTTGATAACTCGTGATGATGGTGCCCCAAACTTTGCGATGCGCTGTTTCGAAATGGCTTCAGAAGGTCATTCTCCCCACCACTCTCATTCGTGGGAACATGAAATATTCGTTTTGGAAGGAGAGTGCTTGGTGGTGTGTGGCAATCAGCAAAGAAAAGTCAAGCCTGGTTACGTAGTATTCATTCCACCAAATATCATACATCATTTCGCAAATGTGGGAAAAAATCCGGTAAGGTTTCTATGCTTAGTTCCTCATCATAAATGATAACTCGTTATACTTCGGAAGTATCCATGGATCACTCTGAATTACTTTGAAGCGTTAACGACTGATATCAAAATG
>JAUWDF010000050.1 GCA_030608925.1 Candidatus Bathyarchaeota archaeon
CTGGTGCGGTGCAACCTAGCCCTAGTGCTAAGGGAATAAATGATTTTCCAGGCAGACCAATTTTTCTCAAAAACCATTCTGCATTAACAGTAAACCTGGAAAGAATACCTATATCTTCCAATAAGCCTAGGAGCAAATAGAACAAGAAAACATAAGGCAAAGCAATGGAAACACCCAATGCAATTCCAGTTAAACCATTAACTAATACCACAGTAAAAAGGGAGTATTCCGCTGTGGCAAGGGAAGAAAGAAGGTTTTCTGTCAAACTTGTAAGAAAACCTTGTACCAAATTACCGAGATATAATAATATTCCAAATAGAGCGAGAAGGAATAAGCCTGTTGTAAGAGGACCCCAGATTTTATGCAAGAGAACTCGGTCAACATCCTCTTGCAATTCCTTTTCTTTCTCTAAAAGAATTATTCCGGTGACTTTTGCTGCAATAAATGAGGCTGTACCATATCTTGTTATCGCTATATCTTCTGCAACTTTCGGATGCTCTTCCAAGCTTTCCCTAACTTCTGCAACTATTCTTTCATCTTTTAAAAACTCATAGAAATCTTCGTCTCCTTCTAAAATTCTTATTGCAATAAACCTGCTGGGTGTAGAAGTTTCTTTCATTTGTGAAGATATTTTATCTATGGCACTTTCTAAATGATCATCATATTCAAGAGTGAAAGGCCTCTTCGATGTTTTTTTGATTTTTGCGACTGAATCTACAAGTCGACTTATTCCTTTTTTTGTTAAAGGGTTTAATGGAACAACTGGAATATGAAGAATCGCCTTCAGTTTTTCATAATCAATTCTTATTCCTTTCTTTTCAGCATCTTCTACAAAATTCAAAGCTAGAACAGTCGGAATTTGGGCTTCTAGTATTTGCAACGCCATGTAAAGGCTTCTTTCAAGAGATGTCGCATCAGCAATTACAATTACCCCATCAGCTTCTTCTTCAAACAAAGCCCTTTCGGTCACTTTTTCTTCTTCACTTCTATCGGAAATTGAGTATATTCCCGGAGTATCTACAAACTCTATTCTTATCTTTTCAAAACTTTTTTTGGCTTTAGTTATCTCAACAGTAGTTCCAGGATAGTTGGATACTGTGACTCTTGGACCAACCAGTGCATTAAGTAAGGAAGACTTCCCTACATTTGGCTGACCAATTAAAAGTATTTTAAGGTTTTTCATATTCCACCGCTTTAATCTCTTCAGCTAAATTCCTGTCCAGAGCAAATTTATTGTTTTTCGTCTTAACAACAATGCCATGAAGGATTTCATTTGTTACCGTTATTTTTTCTCCAAGAAATATTCCCATGCTAATTATTCTCTCGAATAGTCTATAGTCAGAAAGCGTAATATCGGTAATCAAACCTTCTTTGTTTAGTTTAAATTTTGTTAGAGGGACACCTTCCATTTTTAGAGTTGCCAACTTCTTTATGTTGTTAATAACTTCTCTAGAAACGTAATGTTCAAGAATGTCAGCTGCGGCATGTGCTTCAATCTTGCTTCTTGTTTTTTCAAAATACTTCTCAAGAACAAAATGTTTCTTTAAAATATTTCTGGCGCATTCTTGTCCTAGTTCAGTTAGTGAAATAAAATGTTCTTGGATTGTTATTAAATCGTTCCTTGCAAGTTCTTCAAGCGCTTCAGATACAAGGGGATGAGCGACTTTAATTTCATCTTCAATAATTTTTAGTGTAGTCTTTTTTCTTCTTTCATGTAATATTTTTAGGACATCCTCTTTAACTATTTTCAAAGTATCTTGGTTTTTGACCACATTGTCACCGAGATTATTGCTAGTTCCTTTGTAAGCTATCATTTCTTTCCCTTTGATCTGTAGTAAGGTAGTTAGCTCTTTTCCAAATATACCTTATGTGCACATGCGAAACTCATCTCCCTGCGATTCTGTCTTAGTTAGTTGAGTATTTGAAATAAGCAAGTAACTCGGTTTAGACAAAGGTTTTCGTAAGGACTTCCAAAATTCGTTTAGCACATTGACTGTGATCCAACTTGTCAAAATTCACGTTTACCTCGGGATGTGAAGGCTTCCTCGTAGAGAACCCATTTCTAGGTACGGTGGCACTGCGCGCGTATGCAGCACAAAACGATAGAGAATGCGCGCGTATTTACACCACGGTTCTCGTTGATAGTGGAGTTTACGTTGTTGTTAGGTATCCGCAATATCTGGGTTTCGTGTTATTTGTCCTTTCGCTGGTGTTAATGTCTCAACGTTGGCTAAGTGTGATTTCTGGAGTTCTTGGCTCTGTTTTGTATTATGAGGACGTGCTGAGAGAAGAGCAGAGGTGTGTTGAGAAGTTTAGCGATGATTAGGCGATATATCGAGAGGGTTCCAAGTCTGAATTGTTTAATTTGCATCTTGCGAGTATTATGGCAGAAAAGAAAGTAGTCCTAGGCGCGCGCATAAATCTATGTCCAAAGATTTGCATTCCGAGATAGATCGAGATCATTTCAGAGGGCGATTGAGTAAGTATACGAGAAAGGCTTTTCGGCTGCTTCCTGAACTGGATAAGCCACGTATACTTGATATTGGCTGCGGTTCTGGTGTCCCAACCATTGAATTGGCAAAGCTGAGTAAGGGCAAAGCAGTAGGAATAGACATTGATCAAATCCTCCTTGATAGATTGAATAGAAAGATTGAGAAAGAGGGGCTTTCAAATCGAGTGGAGATTAGGAAATGCTCCATGTTTGAGATGGATTTTCCAGATGCGAGTTTCGACATCATCTGGGCAGAGGGCTCAATCTCTGTAATAGGTTTCGAAAGAGGGCTTAAGGAGTGGAGAAGGCTACTTAAGCCTGGGGGTTTCTTGGTTGTCCACGCTGAGACTAGGAAAATGTTAGATAAACTTGAGAGGATACCCAGTTTTGGGTGGAAGCTTCTGGACTATTTTTTGCTACCTGAGGATGCGCATTGGACAGAATATTATAAACCTCTGGAAATTCGAATCCAAGAACTACGTGCCAAATACAAGAATGATTCTGAAACCCTAGCGGTGCTTAGAAAACATCAAAATGAGATAGATATGGTGAAGAGAAACCCAAAGGAGTTTAGTTCAGCGTTTTACATAATGCGGAAGCTATGAAGACCAAGAGCTGTATTGGAACAATGGGGGTTTGCGGGAATAATTCAGGACCCGCGCGCATTCGGGAAAGCAAGAGATAAACAGATGAACGAACCAAGAATCTGGTACAAGACAATAAGAAAACTTCTTGAGAATGAAATCGAGGTTTTTGGATATTTCAGCGAGTTCTTTTCAGGTCATCCTCCCACTGACGCGAAACAACTCTTGAATATCATCAGATCCTGAACTTTACGCGCACATCTCTAAAATTATCAATTCCTTGGAGTCTATTCATTGCCGCGCGCGCATTACTAAACATGATTTTACTAAGCAGTAAACGAAAATTAATTGAATTAGGATTTCGTTTTTGCGTTTATGATTTTGCAGATTTCTTCTGGATTTCTAGATGAAAAAACGAAAGCTCGTCCTTCCTTTGGAACAATCTCAACAGCGTTTCCAAATGATGTGGTGTAAGCAGTTGAACCGTCAAAACCATACCTGACTCCAGTTCCTCCATATCTACCAAAGGATGCTTTAGTAATTTTACACGAAACGACATCTTTTAGCATGATTGATTTCTTGTTGAATACTCCATAATTAACTGTGAGTTGATCAAGGCTAATCTTTATTTCAAGGCCTCTGTAATTCCAAAATAGAAATAATATACAAGCTAAGACTCCCCAAGAAAAAATGAGTCCATAAAAATCTTCAATTGAAAAATCTACTAATAGGACTATAAGCAAGGTTCCAAAAACAACAATTGCCGAAAAAGTAGTCATTAAACCCTTAATAAGAACTCCAGCTGGAACCCATTCTCTATAAGCAACACCGTGCATAATAAAATAATCTTTCAACCAATCATTTATTCTTTCTAAGTCGAGTAGAGTGTTAAGATTTTTTCCAGACTAAGTTTGTGATAATTTTTTTAGAAGCGTGTCTAAATTCTTAATTTGCGCGCGCGCATAAGGATTAGAACCATTAGTAGTGTTGCAGTCATAAGCGCACGCAACGGCAAGTACGATTTTAACGGTCTTCATGGGTCATAAGAAACGTTTCACCGTTGAAATCTCTTGGATCCTTACTCCTCTATGTGCAAGTTCGGATGTGAATCTCTTTAGTTTTCCAGCTACGGCTATCTCCGGAGGAACCACTCCTCTGTCCTTGATGTCTCCACGTGCAATCATTCTACCCACGATGGCAGCCGTGTATCCGGTGGTGCGCGCCATAGAGGTCACTCCTAGTTGCTTGTCGAAAAAGTCAACCATGAAATAAGAATACTCTACGCTGTTACCGTCTTTTTTCCCTGCAAGATCAACCTTGAGAATGGTAACGTCTTCCTCCCTGCCGAGGGCTAGAGCCTTGTCCAAGATGGAAACTGCGACTTTGCGTGGAATTATCTTTGCGCCATCAACGTCTATTGGTTCAGCGTTGAAGAAACCAGTGTCTATCAGCGTCCTGATCTTTTCAGCGTGTCCTGGCCAACGGGCAGTCTTCTCATCCATGTTCTTGACTTTTCCCTTCATAGTGCGCAACAGTGTCGAGAGTCCGTCGGTATAGAATGCTTCTAACTCTCCAACCCCATGAAACTGAACTTTCTCGAGTCCAGACAAAGTGTCTACTTGGATTATCTTTCCATTCTTCACGATTCGAGACTTTTCACAATACATGTCCACAAGGCCCTGGGTTTCAAACACAATTCTATATCCAAGAGGAGGAACTGGCTTCTGGGGAATCCCACCACATATGATGTGAATCTCTTCCGTTTCGTCCATAAGGCTTACGCCGTAACCTGCGAGAATGCTGGCTAGGCCTGGAGCTACGCCGCAATCGGGTACAAGCGTAACTCCAGCTTCTTTTGCTGGAGCGTCAAGTTCCCACTGCTGTTCTTCAAGGGTCAGGTTTACTAAGTGAACGCCACCTTCCACAGCGGCCTTACTTGCTAAGAAATTCATTCCATAAGGTAGGGCGCTCATGACTACATCGAAATTCTTCACCAGTTTCACTATGGCTTGTTGGTCCATAACGTCAACACGTTGCCCCAAAACCTTGTCACTATCCAGCTTAGCAGCGAGTTGCTCCGTTTTTTTCTCGTCAAAATCGCCGACAACAACCTTAGAGACCTCATCGTTCTGAGCCATATCCATAGCTATAGCCGAGCCCATCTTTCCACAGCCGAGAACCAAGACTCTCACTTTCCATACCTCCTTACCTTTTTACCTCCATAGCTTTTAGTAGATGCCTAAATATTTTCGGTTCTCTGAGCCCACGAGTTGGGGGTTTGGGATTAAAATTTAGCCCCCACACACACAGAAACCAGATTACATTACGTTATATTGTATTATAATACTCTGCAACGTTTGCGCGAGCGTACACCTTAGTGTATTATTTTCGTTTAGACAATACAATTGCAGTTAGTATGCATGTTGCGACGACGATCAAGATTGTGATGAGGGCGATTATCTTGGCTTCGAATATCATGTTTTCGATGGAGTCTAGGATTTCTACGCGTTCATCATCCTGAAAGTCATCAGTTTCCGAAAGGGACGCAGAGGATTGGGTAATATCCGTTTCACCTTCTATGGCTGGTTCATTCAGTGAGGGTGCTTCAGTGCTAGAATGGCTGCAATTGCAGTTGTAGTTATAGTTGTAGTTGTAATTGTAGTTGCTATAGTTGTAATTGCAGTTGCATTCATCCCTTAATTCATTTAGAGCGTTTTCTAGGTCTTCGATTTCGTTGAAGAGCGTATCCAGGCCTTTTGTAACTGTGATGCTGGCTTCTGGGTAGATCTGAGGTCCACCTGGGTAATAGGACATTCCGAGGGCCTTTATGACGTAATCTCCGGAGTTTACAACTGGAACGATAAAAGTTGCGTTAAAAGTTCCGTCTTCACCGACGGTTATCAGTGAGAAAAACATGAGGTCTTCGAAGCTCAAATATAAGCCTGTGAATTGCTGGAAGTTCTCACCGAATATGGAGATTTTACTGCCAATGGCTGCTTCCCCAGGATACACGCGTAAGGTTGGGCCTTGGAGGACCGTGAAGATGGTTGCATCTGCTGTATCTGATGCCACATCTACGACCTGAACAGTGTACTGTCCTGAAGAGACTACAGGAACCATGAAAGTTGCATACCATT
>JAUWDF010000030.1 GCA_030608925.1 Candidatus Bathyarchaeota archaeon
ATTCTGAACTAAGTACACCATTAATTCAACAAAACTATGGTCAAATCAAAGTTGCTTCAACCGTTGATAAGTGGTTGTTCAACCTTCTATGTCAAGGATTCAGAGCTGAATCAGAAAATAAGCTCAAATAGGGGGATTCTGGTTCTATTTCTAAGTTGCTAAAAAAGGCAAAGTTGAATCAACTTTTTTCCAATGTTGATTATTGTCTTATACATCAAATCATGGGAAAGGGGGAATTATCAATTATTTATCAGTTTTTCTTATCAATTTCCCATGCTTTTCCATGCTTTCTCTTAATGCGCGCGAACACTAGAGCCGAAGAAACGCGCGCACCTTGTGGCTCAACTGGGACAAGGAATCGCCTAGAACGTTCCGTTTTCTCTTCACGATGATGGCGACCACTCCAAGCAATACAAGGGCGAGCACTAGCATCTGGAAAGTTGGAAACTCGGGGATGACTGTGTAAACATAGTATGTCCCGGATTGATCGTCAATAGCTGCGTTGCCAGCATAATCGTATGCAACAATCATATACTCCACGTATGTTCCTTCTGGCATTCCGGGGATTTCCCCCTCATATTCATCTCCAGTTACCTTGCTCATCGTAACATTGATCCAGCTACCACCAGCTCTATAGGACAGGATCACACCGTCGGGGTGCACACCAGTATCTGCATCGGTCACATTCACTGATACAATTACAGCCTCACCGTCATCGGGAGTCTCCGGCGTCTGAACAGGATCACCAATCACAGGATCGCCATCATCACGGGGTCCAACTTGGAAGACCAAGTCCTTCAGACTACTGATAGATTGGTTGCTCCACACCATTCCACCGGGGGCACTCATGTTGGGATCGGGCACGGTTCCGGGGCGAAATATTCTGACGGTATGAGTCGCGTTACTGCCCCCTTCCACTGACACTCTGAGACGCTCACCATCGATGGGAGGTTCATAATCATCGCTTGCTGTCATGTTGAAGAACCTTGTAAGTTTGAAATCGGTGGCATTTATCCAGTCTAATGGCGGCATAACTGCAAATCCCTGCATATCAAATGCCAGGGAAGTGTCATCTGCATCCACGTGCATCTGAAACTCGGTCAAATCCAGTTGGGTATCATTCAGTGTGTGAAGCTGGGACATAAATGGGACTGAGAAGTTGTAGGTCAGAACCAGGGTTTTGATGTAGTTAAGTTCAGCGTTCAAATCGTGTATGGTGGCAGTGGCGTTGAGGATCATCTGCTCATCTTCGTAAGTCAAGGAAATCTGCCCTGAACTGACAGCCCAGTAAGTCGTGTTTAGAAGTGACTCCACGAATGACGCCTCATCAGATGGGAGGACATCGGGCAAGAACGGAATGACGTTGTCAATTAGATCCGTCATGTTAGCGACGAAGACAAGGCTCATGTCAGCTTGGTGGAGGGCGTGCGCATACGTCAGCAGAAGCGACCCGCTTTCAATCGACGACCAAGTCGTACTCAGCAAATCAGACAAGGGCGCGGATTGACCAGTCATGTTGACGAGTGCGAGAATGAGGTCACCTTCAATCTGCGCTTCAAAATCAATCGACGCATTCCCATTATGTATCGTGGTCACGTTGTTCAACATCGTGAACTCCAGAACCCCATTAGTCATGTTATACAAGGACCCAGAGCCTTGCCCTTCGAAGGTGCTAGCCAAACTACCAAGCATATCCTCCAGAACCGTTGAGTTGATCTCACCAATTTCGGGATAGCTGCCAAAGATCACTGTAGTAGAGCCATTCAGGCGGATGAAGGTCGTGTTCCCCTGGAAATCAAGTAGTATGTCATCAAGTGGAAACCCGTTCCACAAATCAACGGTGAAATTGCCACTTACAACATTATCTCCATACGTACCCTTCACAGTGAAGTCTGTAATGTTAAAAGGAAATTCAGAAGCAATACTGATCGGAAGGACTGTGGACAAGTTGATTGCAGAAGTAAGAAGCCCATCAGAATAATCAAAGCCAATCTCAAAAGTTGATGAATTGAACGGAAACTGTGACGCTTCCTCCTCGGAAATGCGAAACGTGAAGCTCGTGGACACATCAGTTGTGCTACCGATGGTCTCGAGGTCTGCATCTCCATGCATGGAGAGAAATGGATTCATCTCTTCCATATCGGTGGAATTCAAGGATCCATCCATGACTACGCGACCGTTTGGATAAACAACAAACTGCGCCTCTATGTCTTTGAAAGGGGAATCAAACTCAGTGAAAAGATACGTCTCCGAAAGTGAAACGTTGAAATTAGACTCAAGCCATGTGCTATCGTAATCAAATGGAGGATCATATTCCACTGAAGAGAGCGAGATCTCAGACACGTTGACAAAGTTCAACCCGGACATGTAGATAGCTGGACCGTATAGCGAGATGTTGACAGTGTGGATACCAGCATCAAGGTACTCAGATTTAACACCATAGATATCTATGTAGGTAACATCAGTCGCAATCAGGCCTATAATCTCAACCTGATAATCCCACGCATCAGTAACATTAACTTCCACACCCACCTCAAGATAATTGAACGCGTCATCACCATCAGTATCCACTCCTCCATCATCGATAGCACCAGTCAGGCTTGCTATCGGACTTGGAGCCATCACCTGAAACAAGCACAACCCAAAAATCGATGACACAGAAACAGTTAAAATCAAAATAATCGAGACGAATTGCTTACTAATCATACGCACACGACAACACCCAATTCGATGCTATAGTTATTTATAATCTTCGGACAAGCATTATAGAATCGAAACCGATTCAGCACATGAAAACCAAAAAGATGGAGGGTTAGTTGACGAGGATCACGGTGATGTGTCTGAGAAACCTCCTCCGAAGGCGCCTCAGAACGTCCCTTTGTATATTTGGCATCGCCTTAGCCACCATCTTCATCATTGCCATAGGCTCAACAACATCCAACTACACGAAGGTCATTCGAGAGATGAACATCTTCTTCAGTGAACAAATCGTGGTGGTCGCAGAGGGATCCCTGGTTGTTCAAGCATTTCCGGTTGTCGGAGGACACATTCCAGAAAACGTGATAGACAGAGTAACTCAAGTAGAAGGAGTCAAGACCGCAGTACCTATGGTTGTTCGATTCGGCTATCAAGTCGAATCCGTCATCCAACTGGTTCCAACAAACGTCAGCATTGGCGTTCCACCAGGAAACTGGTCAACTCTAGTTGGCGAAACACCACTCAAACCCGGTGGTCAATGGCCCACAAGCATGCTGGACAAGAACGAAGTGGTAGTTGGCCCTTCTCTTGCCAGACAACTGAACATTGCACTTGGCTCCAAAATTACGATGGGAAAGAGAAATCTGACAGTCACAGGGATACTTGACACTCGATCAGCTATTCTCTCACGAGCCATAATTCTGCCAATCCAATTAGCCCAACACCTATTCTATGGTCACACAATGTGGATCAACATGATCATCATCGAACTGGAAGCGACAGAGGCGCGGGAAGGAGTAGCGAAGCGAATCGAAGAGGAGATTCTTGGACTCAAAGCGTTGACAGCGCAGGAACGAAACGAAATTATTGAACCCCTTCTCAGCGACATTGACACGTGGACCATTGGACTAAGCAGCGTCCTCTATCTACTCAGCATGGTCCTCGTGATGATGGTTGCCATGATCAACATTTCGGAGAGACGACGAGATTTCGCGACCCTCGACGCAATTGGCACCCCAAAACGCACAATGTTTCGAATGGTCGTAACTGAGACTGCTTTCATAGGTCTGATTGGCAGTCTAACGGGGATCTTTCTGGGATCAATCGCCGCAATCTTCATCGTCAGCGTTTACACAGAAATTCCGCTAGCCCTATTCTTCACTGACCTTCTCAATTTCGTACCTCCCCTCTTCATGGTTACGATTCTAATATCGACAGTGATTGTGAGTGCCATTGCAGGGATCATATCAGCGATCGCCACATTACGAATGAACGTCGCTGAGATGTTGAGGGCTGAATATTGATTATACGAACCCACGAACTGACGCGGACGTATCACTACGGAGGTTCAATCATTCCAGCAGTAAACAAGGTAAGTGTGAGAATTGCTGATGCCTCCTTCGTTTCACTATTAGGACCTTCTGGCTCGGGGAAAACGACCCTGCTGAACCTGATTGGATTGATTGACAGTCCAACTTCAGGAACAATCTATTTTGACGATCAAGATGTCTCCCATCTGAAAAGCAAAGAGCAAAGACACCTCAGACTGGAGAATATAGGATTTGTATTTCAGACATTCAACTTGCTTCCTACCCTCACAGCCCTAGAGAACGTGGAATTCCCTTTGGCGATGACAAAGCTTTCACAAGACGCCCAACGCACAAGGGCTATGCAACTGCTCACCAAGGTTGGGCTTACCCACAGACTTCACCATAGACCAGGGAAATTGAGCACAGGAGAGATGCAACGAGTCGCAATCGCTAGAGCATTAGCCAATAACCCTCGCTTAATACTTGCAGATGAACCTACAGGAGATCTCGACACGGACACAGGAACCGAAATAATTCAACTCCTTTTCAACTTGAGCCGAAAACATAAGACCACAGTACTCGTTGCGACTCATGATAAACGAGTTGCTGAAATCGCTGACGTAACATATTTCATCCAAGACGGAACCATCTCGCGCCTCACAGGCACTTCTGATGATTAATGCACATGCAGAAAGCCAAGAGAATTACGCGCGCGTGTAGCAAACTCTGAGCACACTCAGATCACCAGATGTTTGCAATCAACAATATTCTGTTCGCTATTCCGCCAACAATAATCGCAAAGACTATCTCAAATACTGTGATGAATAACGCTCTCTTCCAGCCTTGCTCCTTCACTAATGTACTGATGGTTGATATGCAAGGAATGTAAAGCATTGCTACCAAAGTAAAAACTATCATCTGCACAGGATCAAGAACACTGGAGAAATTTGAGGTTCCCAGTAGTGTTGCAAGCATTATTAAGGTGAGCTCCTTCCTTAAAACTCCAAAAATCAAGGTTATACCAGTGATTGCAGGTAATCCCAACCAAACCACCGTAATAGGACTTAAAGTATCGGTGATAGGTTTCAAAAGATCCAGAATGTCTGCTAGTTTGATTACAAAACTACCTGCAATTATCAGTGGAAAAGCCATTTTAATAAACTCCTTTACCCTGAACCAAGTTTGCTTCACAACTGTTCTCCCATGTGGAAACCTGTAATCATGCATTTCCATAATCAAACCTGTGGGTTCACCTGGTAGTACCTTAAACGCTATCCTTCCGAGGAAGAAAATTATGACCAAATCAATAACGTATAAGAGAAGTGCCCACTCAAAGCCCACAAAGGCTCCCACCAATCCAAGTATAATAACTGTCGTTGCAGCACAAGGCACCAATGTAACTACAAAAGTAGCGAGAAGCTTCTCCCTTTCAGTTTCCATTATTCTACACCCCAGACAAGCAGGAACATTGCAGCCAAAACCAAGCATCATGGGAATGAAGGCTTTTCCATGCAAACCTATCTTGTGCATTACATTATCCATCAAGAACGCGATCCTACTGAGGTATCCAGAATCTTCAAGGAGATAGAGCACTAAGTAAAAGGGAAGCAGATATGGCAAAGCAATCGTAATTCCCGCTATAAGACCTTCTACAATGCCACCCCAAATCAACTCTCCAATTACTCCTCCGAAAACAATCTCAAAACTTGGCTTAAAACCGTAGAGAAAGTCACCTAAAAAACCCGACAAGAAGTCTCCGAAAGTGAAAATCCCAAAGAAGATCGATAAGACTATTGCAGCCATAGTTAGGTACCCAAGAACCCTGTGTGTTGTAAAGGCATGTAGTCTGTCTCTGAAGGGAGGTGTCATTGGTGATACGATCTTTTGTACATCCCTTGCGATGCACCCTGCAGTCTCATATCTTGCAGAAGTTATGACAGTCGAACATGAATGTCCATGAATTCGTTGAATATCTTGTGAGAGCTTCTCAACAGTTGACAATATCTCGGGATCTAGTTGACGAACTCTGCGTTCTAACTGCTCATCTCCTTCTAGAAGCTTAATCGCTATCCATCTTGCTGGATATGGGAGCTGTAGCTTCGCGACTAATTTGCTGAGTTTTTGGATTTTTTCCTCTATCTCTTCTCCATACTCAACTCTTGATGGAGTTCCGTTCCCTTTCTCAATAATGTCCACTGTTGCTTGAAGCAACTCATATATGCCGATGTGTTTCGGCGCCACTGTTGGTACAACTGGTACACCTAAGATCTCTTCAAGCTTCTTATGATCAATTTCTATCCCCTTCTTCGCTGCCATGTCCATCTGGTTTAAAGCTATAACCATTGGAGGTGCGAGCTCTATCAACTGAAGCGTGAAGAATAGGTTTCTCTCAAGAACTGAGGCATCAACAACATTGATTACCAAATCAGGATTTTCAACCGCAATATACTTTCTTGAAATGAGTTCCTCTATTGAAAATGTGGACAGAGAGTAGATTCCAGGTAAATCAACAACATCTATCGTGTAGTTTTTAAATTGAAGGGTACCCTCTGCCTTCTCAATGGTTTTCCCGGGCCAGTTCCCTATATGCTGATGCATCCCTGTTAAATGGTTGAAAATGACGGATTTACCAACATTTGCATTACCTGCTAGGGCAATTGTAATCCGTTCCTGATTCATCTATTCACTCTCACCTGGATCCGTTCTGCCATCCCCCTCCCTATTGCCAATCTAGAACCTCTAACATGAAGCTCGATAGGGCCATGGAAAGGTGCAGAATTCACTACTGTGAGTTTGGTTCCAGGAGTGAGACCCATATCCTCTAATCTTTTCCGGAATCTTCCTCTATTGTGGTGACCATGGTGTCGATGTCTTGGTGACGGATTAATTGAGATAATGATTCCGCTTTCACTATCTTTCAGGTGTGTTAAAGGTAACTCCACGTAGTCATCCATCTGATTGAGAGCGCTATTTTTATATTCAGGAAACTCGTAAATAAAGATTTAGGTCAACATAATAATGTTAGTCTAGGCTATCATAGAAGGGTAGCGTGTGGAATCAGATATAACAGTTGAGATGAGTAGAAGCGAACAAAGCTATATTGAAACAATATACAATCTTATCAAAGAACATGGCTACGCAAGAGTCATCGACATAGCAACAAAATTAAGTGTAAAACCTCCAAGCGTAACAAACATGCTTCAAAGACTGGATGAACGAAAATTCGTCACCTACATAAAATACCGAGGAGTCATTCTAACTGACAAAGGAAAAATAATAGCGGAAACCTTGGAAAAACGACATCAATCG
>JAUWDF010000198.1 GCA_030608925.1 Candidatus Bathyarchaeota archaeon
CATCTCCACTGGCTGTTGGGTCCGAACTAGACTACGAGCCCTTGTGCGTTCTGAAACGTGCCTGCACATAGAATTTGTTTTATTCTTTTATATCCCCTAGCCAACCTAAAATGATAAAGCAATGAATCAATCTCAAATTTCCTAACAGAATACCCTATCCAAGCTGGTGAATAATCTACCATTTTCTATGGAAATACATGGATATACAGGAGATATATCCACTTGCCACAGTTCTAGCAAGCTAGACTACGCAGCATGAACTAACAAAAAAAACCTTCGTCTAAACTGACACTATTGTCAACTTTGGCATCTAACTTCACTCATTTCTTCACTTCCTCAACCTCCGCCGAGCGGAACTGTAATTATTATCAAATCGTTGTCTTTCAGTTTTATGTTTGTGTCCCTCGTGTTTTTTCCGTTAAGCATCACAAGCGTATTGACATCAACTTGCTGAGTTTTCTTATTAATCGTTTCCTGAAAATCTCTGCCATATTTTTTTCCGAGCAAGTTGAGAACATCTCCAAGAGTTGTTTCTTGACTGATAACCTGTATGATCTCTCTCTCGCCAACTACCTCCTTGAAAATTGCGAGAAATCGAATCTTGACATAAGCACTCATAAGTTCCACAAGCAATGAATCTTGGAGAATTAGGGTTGTGTGACTCTATTTAGAGTTTACGGAATTAATATTACTGAAGTAATAATTATATAACTTATAGAAATACTGGATAAGGGTCGTGAGGAGATTTGGACACCAGAAAGCTTCAGAAGATCAAAGGAGGAAGCTATACTCTCTCAATCCCAAAAAAATGGGTAAAAGAGAGAAAATTACAGATTGGGCATCAAATGGCAATTTCAGCAGAAGATGACGGATCTCTCAACATTTATCCTGTAACGAAACCTTCGGAAAAACCGTTGAAAGTCATGGTTATGTTAGAAAAACTTCCTAACATAGAAGCATTGGAATACAACATTATAACTTACTACATTCAGGGAGCAAATTTAATCGACATTGTTTCTAAACAGATTATCCCGGCTGAACAGAAAAGAAGATTGAAACTCTTACGCCTTGAAATGCCTGGAGTAGAGGTTTCAGAAGAAGGAGCAAACAGGATAAGCTTTCAAGTCTTGATTGATCCTGCTGCGTTCCGCTTGGAATCACTTCTAAGCAAAACTTCTACATTCTCTTTGCACCTGCAAGAAGATGTTGTAAAATCAATGATGAATTGGGATTTTCCCCTTGCAAGAGATGTTATCGAGCGCAGTGGAGAGGCATTACGACATTACCGGCTTACAATACGGCAAATTGCTCTAGCTAGCATAAGTAAAGCAGTTGCCAAAGAAATTGGAATTAGAAGCTGTCAGGAATGTGTCACCTTTGCACTAATGGCAAGGGATCTCAGCAGACTGGTTTATCATTGCTCCCAAATTGCTAGACACATTCTCTCACTTGAACATAAAAGAAAGGTAAGTCAAGGAATCTTGAATTTGGTAGAAGACGTGTCTAAACTAGTATATAACATGCAAAAAGACGCTGTTCAATCCTTTTTGAGGAAAGATACGAAACTTGCAGTTCACGTTCTCCGCAAGATGGACGATGTTAGAGAAAAGGAGAAGAAGCTTTTGAAAGAGGTTATCACAAAAGTCAAGGATATTGACACCGCAGTTACAATGGGATTAGTAAGTCGAGATCTGCGAAGAATAGCTGGCTATTCAGTCGCCATTGCAGATGATGGTATGAACAGAGTTCTTTCACCTATAACTGTTTTAGGTAATATGGAAAAACGCGATGATTGAACCCCAATCTTGAAACACAAATATAAACACTGAATTTTTATATACACCCTTCGAATCCTATAAGCCACAACATGAAAAAAGGATAGTGAATCATGTGGGATTGAATTGGCTACCCAGAGAAAACGAACTTAAAAACCATGCTCTCCACGGCACAGAGCACTTGGGAAATACTGCTCCACGCGTGATATACGAAAAGCGACCTTTGAAAGACCCTGAAGGAAAAGTAGTCGAAGACTTATTTGTCTCTTGGATCATCTTAGACAATCCTCAACAATACAACTCGTACACGACAGAAATGGTAAAGGGAGTCATAGCGAGTTTTGAAAATGCTTCATTAGACAGAAGCGTCGTGGCAACAGTCTTCACAGCTGTCGGTTCATCCGCATTCTGTACTGGCGGAAACACCAAAGAATATGCTGAATACTACACCATGCGACCCAACGAATATGGTGAATACATGGAACTTTTTAATCACATGGTAGACTCAATTCTGATGTGTAAAAAACCTGTCATTAACCGAATAAACGGTATGCGTGTCGCTGGCGGACAAGAGATCGGAATGGCTTGTGACTTGGCTGTTACTTCCGACTTGGCGATTTTCGGACAAGCTGGCCCTAGACATGGTTCTTCACCAGACGGTGGCTCCTCAGACTTCTTGCCTTGGTATTTAGGCATTGAAGATGCTATGTGGAACTGCGTTTCTTGCGAAATGTGGAGTGCCTATAAGATGAAAAGACTTGGATTAGTGAGCAAATTGGTTCCAGTAATCAAGGACGGAGCTAAATGGGTTCGCAATCCATCTGTTATCACAGATAAGTATGTAGAGCATGGTGAGATCGTATATGGTGAGTTCAAAACAGGCGAAGAATATGAGAAAGCTAAGGTTTATCTCAAAGAGGCAAGAAAACAGAACAAGATTAACTTTGAGCTTTTAGACGGAGAGGTAAACAAAATAATTTGGACGTTTGCAAACCTCTTTCCTGGTTGCCTGATTAAAGCTATGGATAGTGTCCGAGCTAAGAAAAAGTTCTTCTGGAATCACACAAAAGATTACAACCGTCACTGGTTAGCCGCCAACATGAACTATGAAGCTTTCCTAGGCTTCCAAGCTTTCAACACAAAAAAGATTACAAGCAAAAACACGATCGACTTCATCAAATTCCGCCAACTGCTCGCACGAGG
>JAUWDF010000174.1 GCA_030608925.1 Candidatus Bathyarchaeota archaeon
AACTAGTTTCGTCAGAACACTAATTCTGGAATGCTTACCTTAGAGTTGCTTATAAACTGCGCGCGTCTTGACACAGCACTGTCATTCGAGCAAGTCAGCCCTCAGTCCGCAAAATGTGTGTGTGGGGGGTGGGATTTGAACTCCCAAACCAAGTGGAGATGTCACCCGCAACTCCCCTTTTTTTATTAGTCGCGCGGGCAACCTCAACAGCACTCTATACGCACATCATACTGAATCATGGAACAGATGAATACACCTCAAAAGTTGCTGTGACTATTGATGAGATGAAAACTTTAATAGAGCAAGGTTTTGATTACATCACCGACAAGAAGGTTGGAGAAACAACCTACAAACTGTTTAGGAAAATGAAAAGCTATGGCACCCGAGGTAGGTAGTGTGAGTGGCTTAAAGGTAGTTAAGAAGGGGAAGCTGTCAGACGGTAAAATTGGATACATTCTAGAAAATGGCATTGAAATTGTGGATACATTTGCTGAAATGTTTGGGATGTGGGTCGGTCGAATTCTAATTACAGCAGAGAGTTTAGGGTGGGCAAATGTAGCTGCTAAGACCTCAACTGGTTTCGCCTCCTCAATTATCATGTCTCCTGCAGAGGCAGGGATAGAAGGGGCTGTAGCACCGTCTGAAACTCCGGATGGACGGGTGGGTGTGTTAGTTCAGGTTTACCACCGAACAAGACCTGACCTAAAATCACAAATGGTCCTTAGAATCGGACAATGTGTAATGACTTGTCCAACCACGTCTGCTTTTGATGCTATGCAGAAGGCGAAAAGAAGACTGAAAGTTGGAAGAAGTCTTCGTCTTTTTGGTGATGGTTTCCAGAGAAATGATGTTGTGAGCGGTCGGAAGGTTTGGCGCATTCCAGTCATGGAAGGCGAGTTCATTGTTGAAGACAGTTTTGGGGCTGCTAAAGCAATTGCAGGAGGCAACCTAATCATAATGGCAAAGGATTTAGCGTCTGGTCTGAAAGCTTCAGTAAACTCGGTTGAGGCGATTAGGAGTAGCTGTAAGGGAGTGGTTATGCCTTTCCCAGGGGGTATATGTAGATCAGGTTCCAAAGCAGGTTCCATAAAATACAAACTTAAAGCGTCAACTAACCATCCACTTTCCCCGAAATTACGGGGATTAGTTGAAAATTCCGAGATACCTGAGGGTGTGCAATCTGTCTATGAGATTGTCATCAACGGTCTTAAACTAGAATATGTGGAGAAAGCGATGGCTGAAGGCATACGAGCCACCTTGAAGATTCCAGGTGTAGTCAGAATCACAGCAGGAAACTATGGGGGAAAACTCGGACCATACCACGCATATCTCAAAGATGTGCTTGGTCTGAAATAATTACGTGAGTAATCATATATCGACGTCGAGATAGGATTAAGAGCTGTTAAAAGACTTAGATACTGTAAATGTTGTTGATTGGAAAATTAGGTGGTCTTGTTGAAGCTTCTACTTGACGAAATGTACGAGGGATTAAAGGAGTATTTTCAGATTCTGGGATGGGCTGTAGTAACTGTGCGTGATATTGGACTTCAGGGTGCAAAAGATCAGAAAATTGTTGAATATGCCAAGGAGAAAAACCTGTTATTGGTAACACAGGATCAGAAGCCAGCAGAGCTTGCTGACCTCATGAGAGTGAGATATGTACTTATCTCTAATGCCATGATCGCTCAAGTCGCTGATTCTAAGATAAGGGAAAAATTTCCAAACTTATCTACAAATGACAGTGAGGAACAAGCGCACGCGTATTCGTGATTTCGCATATTTGCACAAAGAAGATCCATGCACAGACTCTTATACTCAAAAAACTCAACTACTTTTTGTGCGTGAACGCATTAACATATGCGTGTGAAGAGACTTGGAATACACATGATGTTTCCTTAGGCAGGTTGCACAATTGCGCTATAGACCAAGAAAACCAATAACTCTAGGTGTTGATATCGGAGGCACGAAAATAAAAACTGCTCTTGTTGATTCAAATGATCAAATCTTATCAACACGTAAGATCTTTACCAACTCAAACAAAACTCCTGATGGAGTTATCGAAGATATTTTAGAATGTGTTAAGGAATGCCTTGATGAAGTAGAGTTGGAAGCAGAAGCACTGGTTATAGGCGTGGCAGCACAAGTAGACACTGACGGTGTACTGACCTCTTCTCCCAATCTGAATTGGCAAAATGTGCCTTTCAAGGAGAAACTAGAGAAGAGAATTGATTTACCGATATATGTGACTAATGATGTACGAGCTGCAGCTTGGGGTGAGTGGCAATGTGGCTCAGGAAAAGGCGCGACTGACTTAGCAGTTTTGTTTGTGGGCACCGGCATAGGTGGCAGTATCATAAGTGGAGGAAAGATGTTGCTTGGCTGCAGCAACTCCTGTGGAGAATTGGGACATATCACTATAGTCGCTGAAGGTCGAAAATGCCATTGCCCCAATACTGGATGTTTGGAAGCTTATGCTGGTGGCTGGGCAATTGCTGAACGAGCACAAGAAGCTGCAATTGCTGATTGCGATAGAGGGAAATTTCTAATTTCCTTAGCTGGAAATTTAAAGGAGATATCAGCAGCTACGGTGAGTCAAGCTTTCACTAAAGGAGACCCATTAGCCATACAAATAGTAGAAGAAACCGGAAAATACCTAGCTGCTGGTGTGGTAAGCATTGTAAACGTATTTAATCCATGCCTCTTCATCTTAGGTGGCGGTGTCATTGAAGGTTTACCTGAATTAATTAGTCTTGTAGAAAAAGAGACTCGACATAAAGCCTTGGAGTCTTCCCTTAAGACCTTGAAAATTGTAAAAGCTACTCTCGGAGACAACGCAGGAGTCATTGGTGCAGCCCGACTAGCCCGAAGAGAGATTTTGTGAAATCCGTGAATCGTATATTTACCGTATCAATATTTGTATTAACCTACTGATGATTCACTGGGTATCTATTTGCGATTAACCTAAATTCAAGTTAGGATATACACACCGATGTTACTTGGGGGTAGCAAATGATAGAAAACCCAGTCATTGAAACACTACTCGCCCACAGATCGATTAGAAAGTTCACTGATGAAACCCCTTCTGAAGAAACTGTCGAGACAATAGTCAGAGCTGGCCAACAAGCACCCTTTGCATTACAACTATACAGCGTCCTGTTATCCAGAGACAAAGATCAGAATCCTTGGAAAGCACCCTTATTGTTTACGATT
>JAUWDF010000069.1 GCA_030608925.1 Candidatus Bathyarchaeota archaeon
TACTAGGATGATCACGATCAAGACTAGTATGGCCATTCCAATCATTCTAAGGGGTCCGCCAAGGTTTATTCCTGTCCATTCACGTTCTTCTACCATTAAATCACCTCCGGTAAAGTTCCTTTCAGTTTTCCTCAAAGCATCATTCGAACTAGTCTAGGTGGCACTCAACGATTATTAGCTTTCCCCTTAGCAGCCACCACAGAAGCATTCCTCAATGCGCGCACGTAATCGCATTTATCAGCTAAATTCATGCTGCTTCTTCAATTGAATCCCACTGAATCATTCTAAACAATTTTGTAGGAAAAGTTGATATTTATATATCATTTTTAATATCTTTCACTCGCACATCACACATCTGCATCATTCATAATGGTGGTTTCACTTGAAGAAAAGACTGGTTGAAGAGAGGAACTCAATCTTGGTTACTCCAAGACCTTGCAAGTCAAGTGGAAGTGCCAATACTTTACCCACTATCTGTAGATACTCTCCTTGGTTCTCGATGTAGTTTTTTCTATAGCGGTTCTGGTTTCAGGCATTGTTATTCTGAACATTTCCAGTGAAAAAGCTGTTGAACACTCGGTGCATGTTGCTTCCGCGTTGGGAATATCTTCCCGCATGATAGGACTTATACTTGTGTCTGTTGGCACAGATTTGCCAGAGATAGCAAATTCGATTATTTCCTGTTCTCAAGGTCATGGTGATATTGATGTCGGAGATTCCTGGGGATCAATCTTGACCCAGATTACTCTTGTGTTGGGGCTTCTTCCCTTCCTAGGCAGGAGTTTCAAAGTTAAAAGAAAAGAAGCTTTAGTAATTGGTGGCGTCCAAGTCTTAACAATTATCCTTGCGGTGTCCGTTGCCATAACGGGGTTTACTCGAGAAAAGGCTTTTCTCCTGATTCTCAGTTGGCCCATATTACTGTGGGTGATTAAGAAAACTACTGCAAAGGACATTAGGAAAAAGAAACGTTTTGAACGTCACAGCACTAGGCATTATCTTGTTGACCTATTAATTGCAGTTCTTGGTTTTGCGGAAGTAGCAATAGGAGCAGTGGCGGTCGTGCAGTCAGTGATTAGTTTGTCAACAATACTAGGAGCGCCTGAATTTCTTCTTAGCTTCTTTGTACTGGCTATTGGCACATCTCTTCCTGAACTTGTGGTGGATTTAACGGCTGTTCGCAAGAGACAGTATGAGCTTGTTGTAGGTGATATTATTGGGAGTTGTATTGTCGATGCCACTGTTTCCATTTCCGTAGGTCAGTTGCTTTTCCCAACTGCAGTTTTTGTTGACGCTCCTCAACGCTCTCTAAATCTTGCTCTTTACGCAATTCTTACTTCTGCAGTTGTGATAGCTTTGATTGCATTACGAAAGAAGGTCGACAGGAGAGTTGGACCATTCTTTAGCTCTATTTACGTTTTTGCATACATTCTTCTTTACTTAATGTGATGTAAGCAGTGATATCAGAGGCTGCAGCTCTCTAAGATCCTATCAAAATTTTTCTTGGTTCTATGTCTTTTGTAGACTCTCAAAACATCCACTATGTCTTGGTTTAAGTTATCAAGGATTTTTGAAACACGCCTGCCTATTGAACTTCCAATGAATAAGAACTGACTCACTGATGTGACATTTGAAACTCGTCTCGAAAGACTTCCGCTCTCAAAATCTAAAATTACAGCTCCATCATTAGGGCGAATGATTATATGTTTTGGACCATAGCTAAGCTCCCCGTGATCCAACCCTGCATTATCCAGTCTGAATGCTTGTTCGAGAATGGATCGCAGAACCGTTCGAACTCGTGTTCCGTCGTTCATTCGATTCGATGCCTTTAACCATTGAGGAAGCAAAAGACCATCAACGTACTCCATGAGCAAGCAATTGGGAGTCACTCCCAACAATCTTGGTCCCACACCTACTGCGTTTGCCTTTTCAAGGATGAACGCTTCATGGTTCATTCCCGATCTGGGTGCATCTGTTCTTCGCAGCTTCAGAGCAACCTTCCTGTCTTTTGTGTGAGCTACGAGTACTATTCCTACACATCCTTTCCCTAAAACAGCTATGTCGTTAATGTGACTCCGTCCGGTAAATTCGATATATTCGATTCCTAGTTCTCTAAGTTCGTTTAACTTATGTTCGAAGTCAACTGGCATAAATTTCGGATAGCAGACTACTTGTCTGTGCTTCCTATTGAGTGATTCCAAGGGAATTTTTATGTCATTCTGCAACTAGTTGCCTCAGCTTAAGGCATACAAACCTGAAATTTGTTGAAAAGTCTTGTGGATATTTTCACTGATCTCGCTCAACACTCAAAATCGATGCGCGCGCATCGTCATTACCGTATTTCATGAAATGGCTCAAATGGCTCCCAAGAGAAAGAAGATTACGACAATGAATACTCCTGCAGCAACTGTTTGTACTCCATACAGGAGGATGTTTTCTTTGGCGATTTTACCGAGATATAAGCCTAAACAGAATAGTGTGACCAGGGTTAAACTGAAAGAGATTATATATGCATCAAAAATAGCAAAAGCTCCCCCTCTCGCTAGTATGAAGGGGAGTAGGGAAACTATTGCAGTCAACGCTGGCGAAGCCCCATCAACAATTGCCGCATAAACTGATACAAAATTAGAGGCTTCATCATGTATAGAGTTTTTAAGATCCGTCAACATAGCAGCCTCAAGTGCCTTTAACTGTCTTTTTCTCTCAACTTTTTCAGTCATATAGGCTCCAAAAAGCCCTGAAACTCCCATGGCTAAACATGCGCCTAGTCCCGCTGATACGATGACTTCTGCTCTTGTAACCCCTGCGATCCAAGATCCCATAATAATCCCGAGCATTGTCATGGAACCGTCGAAACCGTCTTTGACGAAGTATCTTCGGGCGATGGGTTTCATTTGAGTAATTTGAATGTATGTTCTAGCTCTTTGAAAAAAAGCTCTAATGCCCTTAATCATGCGTTAACCACACGAGGAACGGCTTTCATGGCGTCACTCATTCAATCATACTACATTGATTAGCCCAATATATATTTTCGTACTAATCATAAACACACTCACACAGATACCTGAATAGATTTTCCTGCATGCTCATATAGTCAATATTTCGAGTCCCTTAAGGAAACGAGGTCTTCTCTAAGGCACCTCAGAGAGGTGAAAAATCGTGGGCACTAGAGTTAGTATAAGCTTTTATGTTGTTTTTCTGAATGATGATTTGCGCGCGGTCGTAGTCTAGCTTGGTTAGGACACTGGCTTCCCAAGCCGGCAACCCGGGTTCAAATCCCGGTGACCGCACCAGATTTGTTTGTGCCAAAAAACACAAATTCGTAAACATCATTTAGAATGTTTGGAGGAAAAAACTGATGCCATTGTATATTCTGATGTCAAAACTCACGGATGATGGTTGGAAAACTGTTAAGGAAAGACCGGGGAGAATCAGAGAAGTCAACCGAGAACTGCAGGCTCTTGGAGTTAAAGTGCTTTCACAGTATGCGACTCTAGGCGAGTATGACTTCGTCAACATCGTTGAAGCTCAAGACAATAAAACAATTGCTAAGGTTTCAATTGAACTAGGCTCCCGAGGAACAATACAGATTACAAGTATGCCAGCCATAGCCATAGACGAATTCATTGCGTCTATAAAAAAGTAGCCTAGAAATCTCAAAAACCGCCTTCCTTTTTTATTCTCCGTGCTTTTTTGATTAGAAATTGTCACTTATTACTAAAACCTGTAAAGTTTGTAGATCGGTTAAGTTGAAATCTGAGCATGTGTATTAAATCACGCTCAGTTTTAGCTTGTAATTCAGTGGGGTATTGTTGGGTGCGATTTTAAGATGTTGATGACTTCATTAAGGTTTTTTATGAAGTAATCTGGTTGTTTAGCTGCCTTCTGCATATCATCAAGATTCTTAAATTGAGATGGAATGAACACGGTTTTCATGCCCACCTCCTTAGCTCCTTGGATATCCTCTAATGGTGTGTCGCCAACAAAAAGGGTTCTTTCAGCTTTCACACCTAATCTTCTTAGGGCTTCTCTGAAAATTTTAGGACTTGGCTTTCGCCACCCAAAGGCTTCGGAAATCAGAACAGTATTAAAGTATGCGTTTATCTTCAACTTTTCTAGTCCCGTGTATATTACAGTTGCATGTGTGAAGTTGGAGACAAGTCCAACTTTGCATTTCTGTGTGAAGTTCCTCAAGGTTGTTTCTGCAAACTCTCGAAGTTTCAGCGCTTTTAAGTAGTCTTCAAAGAAAGCGTTGACAGCTAACTTGATTCTGTAATCATCAGGTGTTGTAGGGTGTCCCAATTTGTTCAGTGCTTCTGAAACCCAAACTCTGTTAGGGATTTCAATCAAACGCTGATAGCGAACTTCACGGTTTCTGTAATATGCTCGTTCATATTCTTTGTTAAATTGTGTGGAGTCAACATCAAATCCATTCTCAACAAGGCTTTGAAACAGTTTTTCTATAGATCCTTCATAAGGATAGTTTTCAATTACAGTTAATGTGCCGATGAAGTCAAAGATCACTGCGTCAACTTCAAGCATCTGTGAATTCACTTTGAGACCATTAGGCTAAGTTTATTTACAAAGCAAGCTGTTTTTATATTATTCCTTAGGCGGCCGTGGTCTAGTCTGGTTTAGGACGTCGGCCTTCCAAGCCGTTAACCCGGGTCCAAATCCCGGCGGCCGCACCAAGCAATGTTCTCTCCGAAGGGAGGAAGTGTATTTTAGAAAAGGTTTCATCCCTCTAGGTTGCAGGTTTAGGTTAGTTCTTCAGCGATTTTTCGACTAAGTTCTCTACATTTATCAAGGGTTTCTTCGTCTGGTCTGTAGTTGGAAAGAACCGGGGTGTCAAGGTTTTTCATCTGGAATTTATTTTTCAGTATCTCTAGAACCTGTTTAGGGGCTTCACCGCTCCATCCATAAGATCCAAAGGCAGCACCTACTTTGTCCTTCAAGTTAATGCCACTTTCCGCTGTTTTTTGCAGCGCGTTCTGTATATCTAAGCTCATGTGGTGATTGTAGGTCGGGACTCCGATGATAATAGTATCTGCATTCTGGAGGTCTTGAGGTTCGGCGTGAAAGGTAAGGGTGACTTCGACACCTTGCACTTTTTTTGCACCTTCTTCAACTGCTTTTGCCATTAGCTCTGTGTTTCCAGTCTTGGTGTTGTAATAAATCAGGAGATTTGGCACTGTAAAATCCCTAGTCTAAAGATTTCCCAACGTGTCTTATAAGTGGGTATAGAAATGTGACGAAACCAAAAATTCAAAAATGGATTTATTGTCGAAAGTTTGGGTTACTCACATAGGTGCGGACGCATTAGTTTTGTTGTTTCTTATTTTCACAGTGTTTAGGACGGTTTCCAGTTCTGACATACTTTTTGAAATGTTGGAGG
>JAUWDF010000084.1 GCA_030608925.1 Candidatus Bathyarchaeota archaeon
CTAACCCCATAATTCCTGTCGAAACTCTATCAGAAACATCTGTTGACAAAATACTTCTAGGCTTAGCTACCTGTTTCATTTACTAAGACCTCACTACAAGTCTGTATCGATACACATGGCAAATATTGCCTTCTTAGAGCATACAAGGCTTATGAACTGAAAAACCACATTTCAAGTAACCTAAACATCAAGCCTGTAATCGTCACATCCCCTTTTTGCGCGCGCAATAGAATAACTTCTTCCGTAGACCATAAGATTACGCGCATTTTTCTCTAATGTTTTTTCCACAAATCATAAAGCTGAAGTTAGTGTCATTGAATGGGAGGAAACATTTCAAAATGAAGGATATCATGTGGAAAATTCTCCTTGAATTGATGAAGAACGCTAAAATAAGTGATAGAACGATTGCCAAGAATATTGGAGTTTCTCAGCCAACAGTCACCAGACAGAGAACCAAACTTGAGAAAGATGTGATCGATGGTTATACTGCTATTCCGAAATGGGGGAAGCTAGGATATGAAATTCTTGCGTTCACGTTTATTAAAAGCAAACAAGTGCTAGGACTGGAAGAGAAGTTCGAAGTTGCTCGTGAGAAGGGTGTAAAATGGTTGATGGAGCAGCCCAACATCTTGATGGGTGGCGGGTGCAGAGGGTTAGGCATGGATGGATTCTTCATTTCACTTCATAAGAGCTACCATGAGTTCAACGAGTTCATGTTTAAACATAAACGCATATTTGGTGACCAAATAGATGATGTTCAAACAATTCTTGTGAGCATTAAAGGAAGAGAGATTCTGAAACCCTTCCACCTGAAATACATCGCAGAAGATTAGGATCGCGCGCGCATTTCTTGTTCAACGTAGACCCGAATATATACGGGATAAGCTTTTTTCCTAAAGATGTACACCTTAGTATTGGGTAATGAAAATGAAGCAGAAAGAGGAATTGACCAAACTAATTGAGCGTCAACTAGAGATAGAAAAGCAAGTTGCCAATAGCGTTGACAAACAGTTAGAAATGGTAGACAGCGCAGCAGCCAAGCTTTTACTTACAGAAATGAAGTACGATGCCCGAAAGCATGCTTCAATTCTTGAAGGAATACTTGAATACATGGCTGAATCAGATACGCTTCTTTGGGATATAAAAATCAGCTCATACGTAGATAGGCAAGTTCTGAAAAAGGAACTACAGGAGCACATCGATATAGAGAAACATACATTGAATCTGGTCAAAGAACAGATCACGAAAACAAACGATGAAGGTATCAAATTGCTGCTCACGCACATCGCTGAAGATGAGGACAGACATCATAGATTACTCAAAACAGTAGTGGAGAACTCCTACAAACTCGCCCCTTAACTGCCCTCTCTCGTTCACGCGCGCTTTCCCTTCTGACTGGAATCACTTTTTGCTAATGTCAACTAAAGTACGAAAAAGTTAAGTGGTTGTTCATTCTTGAAGAGATGTTTTAGAGTGGGTCTATTATGAAGTATAAATTGATAGTTCAAACCTTAGGGAAAGATAGGGACAAGAAAGAATTCACAAAGGAATGTGATACATTGGATGAAGCTATTTATTGGTTAGGAGTCCACGTGGGTCATACTATAGGCAGAAGAGATGTGATCAACGTACAGATAGTGAAAGAAGAATGAAAGTTTCTGCGTAAAATGAATCCCAGATGGCGCGCGCGCCTATCGATCCAAAGAAAACATCAAGAAGAGAGATCGGTCTCTTGCTTTTTGATGACAATATCATCCCACCCTTAGCGTTCTTCAAGAATTTCCTTGGTCTGTTGATTCACAGATTTGAAATACGCACGCGCATATGCTTTTAAGATTTAACAGTAGATTAGAGAATGAAACTGGAGATTAGTATGGAGGAGTTCTTGTGTCATCTGATGAATCAAAGGTTGTTGTTCCAAGTCCACGTCCTGCTGCTGTAAGAGAGATTCAACTTATAGATAGAACGAAAGAGATGGACGTTCTTAGGGAAGCAGCTGATAGGGCGGTTCGTGGCGAAGGCGGAGTCGTTTTTCTACATGGCGAAGCTGGAATCGGCAAGACAAGGCTGGCTAGAGAGTTAGGTATTTATGCACGTTCGCGTGGCATGCAAGTTCTGTCCGGTAGATGCCCAGCACTGTTCAGAATGGATGGTGTTCCTCCCTATGTTCTCTGGGAAGAGGTGATAAGAGATTATCTTGAAGCTTGTACTCCTGAGCAACTATTCAGGGTAATTGGCTCTTATCCAATCGAAGTTTCTAAGCTGGTTCCTGAACTGAAACAGAAGCTGAGAACTTTTCCCCAGTCTTTTCCTCTAAGTCCCGAGCAAAGTCGTGACAGGCTTTTCGAAGCAGTTGCGCAGTTCATCACCAACATTTCAAGGGAAACACCATTGCTTGTGATTCTGGACGATTTACAATGGACTGATGAGTCTTCACTTTTACTATTGCATTACTTGGCCCGTGCGGCGTCCAAGGAGTCTCTGCTTCTCCTAGGCGCCTACAGGCATACTTACGTTGATAAGAAGCATCCATTGACTCCGGTTCTGGCGGAGCTGAATAGGGAACGGTTACTTCAATCCGTCCGATTGAAACGCCTGTCCTTTGACGATGTTTTAGAGATGATTAAACGGATATTGAAGCAAGACGACATTCCGAAAAAGTTTTGTAAACTTGTGTACAAGAAAACTAGAGGTAACCCATTCTTTGTTGAAGAAGTGATAAAGTCTCTGAAGGAAGATGAAGTTATCTATCGTCAAAAGAATATATGGAAAATTAAAGAAGTTGCAGAAATCGAGTTTCCGGAAACTGTTAAAGACGTCATTAAGGCGAGAATCGGTCGGTTAGATGAAGAATGCCAACGTGTGTTAACGATGGCTTCTTTTGTCGGTAAAGATTTCTCTTTTGAAGCTTTGCGCGGGATTACTGGTGATGATGAGGAAAAACTTCTTGGATTAACGGAGAAAATGCTCAAAACAGGGTTAATTGATGAGAAAGTCATTCGTGGGGAAGGTGTGTTTTCCTTTGCAGATATCATTGTTAGAGATGTCGTTTATGAGGAAATTAGCTTTTCCAGGCGCAAGAGAATTCATGGTGCTGTAGGAATCGCCTTGGAGAAGGTGTACGCCAAAAATATTGAGGGTCACTCTGGAGAACTTGCCTACCATTTTCTAGAAAGTAGTGATAAAGATAAAGCACTGACCTACTTTTTGAAGGCAGGAGAAAAAGCACAGAAGGTATACGCTTGGGATGAAGCGTTCTCCTACTATAAGCACGCTCTCGAACTTCTTGAAGAAGATGACCTTGAACAAAGAGTCCGCATAATGGAGAGACTTGGCGATCTTAAAGGATGGATGGGAGACGGCAATGTTGGCATGGAATACTGGAAAAAATCGCTAACATTATGGAGTCAAATAGGAGATAAAAAAAACATTGCAAGGCTTCATGTCAAAATGGCAAACATGTTTTGGATGTGGGCTGCGGACAAGGAGAAAGCTTCTGAGCATCATCATTGGGCTTTAGAAATACTTGAGAAAGAACCTGAAAGTGTGGAACTAGCCAGTCTATATGAAGATATTTCACACATGCTTTGGCGAACTGGAGATCTTGCTAAAGCTTTGCCTTGGACACAAAAAGCCTTTGAACTAGCAGAGAGATTAAGCACCCTCAAGGTCCTTACACAATGTTATAACAACCTAGGAGTGATAAGTGGAAAGTCCGGAGAAGTCGAAAAAGCAAAAGAGTACCTTAAACAGGGGCTGAAAATAGCTCTCGAAAACAACTTCACAGGACAGACGTTACTTTTTTACAACAACCTATCCGAATTCTACTGGCTTACAGGAGAATTTCAAAAATGTTTCGAAACAGCTGAAAAAGGATTTGAACTAGCAAGTAAAGTTGGTGCCTTAGGGTCCATGGCTTGGACTGGTTCTGTACTGGCATTTTATTATGTATGCATGGGGGAGATGCAGAAAGCCATTTCCATGTTGGAGGACTTTTTAGTTTTGGATAAGAGAATTAAGTTCACCGCTCACATCGCTTACGTAATGGGGATTTTTGGAGAATGCTACTATTGGTTGGGGGAATGGGACAAAAGTCTTCAATATCTAATTGACGCCCAAGACATCGCAAAAAAGACAGGAGAATATCAAGCTTCTGCAACTGCTACTTTCTCACTTGGAGAATTATTTATGGAAATGAAAGACTATGATGAAGCTGAGAAATACTTCAACAAGAGCAATAACATCTGTGAAAAAGCCGGAGAAACATACATGCAACTTGCGTCGGTATTTCCAGCTCTTTCGAAATTACATTTAAAAAAGGGTGAAATTGAAAAAGCTAAAGAACTGGTTGAGAAAACCTGCGAATATGCAACAAAAACAAAAAACAGATTAGACATCGCTTATGCTGAAATGTTGAAAGCAATGATTTTCAGAGAACAGAAAGACTGGGAACAATCCATACAACATTTCGAAAAAAGTCTTCAAGGATCCAGATCCCTAAACGTGCAAAAATGGCATGTGCAGCAATTTGCTGAACTTCTATATGAATATGGCTTAATGTATTTGGAAAGAAACGCGAAAGATGACAAAAAGAAGGGCAACTCGCTTCTAAACAATGCACTAGAAATCTATCAAAAGATGGATGCTAAGAAGATGATAGAAAAGACAGAATTAAGGATGGTTCCCTTAGAAACTGGAGGGCGAATTGTCAAGCCTGAACCTGTGGCTGAGGTTTCTCTTCCAAGTCTCATTACTACTGGATATGAAGACCTTGATGACTTACTTCATGGCGGGATACCTCGAAACTATGCAGTCGTATTGACCTCACCTTCATGCGACGAAAGAGACTTGTTGATTAGAAGATTTCTTGA
>JAUWDF010000208.1 GCA_030608925.1 Candidatus Bathyarchaeota archaeon
AGAAGACCCTGATAAAGTGAAAAAGGCTTTGAGTATTCTGTATCCAGAAGAGACCTATGAAATGACATTCAAGGAAAAAATGCTAAAGGGTCATTATGGAAATCCCATTATTATCTTTAGAACAAGGATTAAGAACGAAAAGATGATTAAAACTTTCATAGAGAATCTTTCTGCTCTGATTCCTGAATTAGACAAGCGAACTATTACTCAAGAATCTAACTCCTTTACAGAGGAAGATAATCTATACCTACGCTTTGACAAACAATCTGCCTTCAAGGGCAACCTCAAGCTATCTAATCCTGACCCAATCCATCTACGAATTAAATTCCGAAGATCCAGTGATAGCACCAAACAAGATATTGTTAAAATCAGCAAGAAACTTGGGTTAATGCTATGAAGCAATTTGTCGACCTTCACCTGCGACCGAACCTTGACGAAACCAAGACGATAGAAAACATAATCTCAAAAGCTTCAGAGCTAGGATATAGCATGGTCGGCGTTTCTCTCCCAAAAAACGTTAAGCAAAGCACGCGTCATCTCCTCAAGAGATATTGTGACAACTGTAACCTCGGGTTTGTGACAAGAGTTGACCTTAATCCAAAATCCCCACATGAATTACTGAAGAACCTGCGAGAAATTCGAAGAAAATTCGAAATAGTAGCTGTTAACTGCACTACGAAACCCATTGCAAGGCAAGCAGCCAAAGATCAACGGGTGGATCTGCTGGTTTTCCCATCAATAAATCCCAGAGAACGGTTTTTTGATGCAGCTGAAGGAAAGCTTTCCTCTAAGGCCAACGCTGCTCTAGAGATTGAAATGACGCCGATCATCAAATTTCAAGGTGTTCCTAGAGTACGTTACATTTCCTGCTTGAGAAAGGAGTTAAGTATTGCGAACAAATTCAGAGTCCCAATCGTGATATGCAGTGGAGCCCCTGATAGATCGCAGCTCCGAGGACCCCATGATTTCGCAAGCTTAGCAATATTGTTTGGAATGGATAGTACATCAGCTATAAGAGCTATATCGCTGGAGCCTTGCAGTATTGTGAAGCGAAACAGAAGAAAACTTGACTCAGGCTATGTAGCCCAAGGTATCCATGTGTTGCGGAGGGGAAAGATATGAGACATGTTAGAAGAAGATACCTCCTCATACAAGTGGAAAGCTCTGAAACTTTTAATGAAAGTGAGTTAATGCAAGGGATTTGGCGGATGATGCATCAGCTCTTCGGGGAATATGGTGCTAGCCAAACTGGGTTATACAAGATTGCCTATGACTCTACTACAAAGATAGCCATTCTACGATGCCATCTTAATGCCCTCGACATGGTCAGAGCTGTTATTACTGCTATTACCGAGATTAATGATAAACAAGTTGTGCTTCGTGTCTTAGCTTTATCAGGAACCCTGAGAGCTCTCCGTAAGAAACTCCAATAGCTACGGTCGATGAGTCTCAATGATGTATATGAAAGATGTCAGAGAATCACTGCAAAAGTGGGCAAAGGATCCAAGAAGATTTGCTGTAGTGGGTGTAGGCAATGAGTTGCGTCGTGACGATTTCATAGGTATTAGAATTGTCCAAGGATTGAGAAATAAAGTCCCAGAAAGCGTGATGCTGATCGAAAGTGACACAATCCCTGAAAGCCATCTAGAGTCTATAATCGAATTCAATCCAAGTCATATACTCCTTATAGATGCTGGAATATTAGGACTGAAACCAGGCGAGTCAAAATTCATCGAATCAAGCAAAGCTCTCGGACCTATAAGGGCAGCGATCTCAACTCACGTTCTTCCATTGAGGATCTTTTGCGAACACTTGAAAAAAGTGACAAGTGCAAAAATCGGGTTCTTGATTATCCAACCTGCAAGAACTGACTTTGGAATAGGTTTGAGCGAAGATGCCAAAAGAGCTGCAAGTGACCTAGAAGTTATTTTACTCGAAATTATCAGTTCTCCTACTAAAGGTTCCTGACACACTGGAAGTTTAGTTATAAACGTTTTCTATTCAGGAATCTAATTTTCAAATGCAACAGCCATAAAACGTATATGTCTGCATGGATCTACAAGATAGCTCTCGAACTTGGAGGAAGAACCTTGAGTTTGGAAACAACAGTTGAGAATGTTGCAATAAACCTGCTACGTCTAGCAGTTACTCAGTTACCAAGAGATGTCAAGGAAGCTCTTCAGAAGAGTTACAGAGAAGAGACCAGTGAAGCCGGAAAGACCCAGCTAAAAGCAATACTAGACAATATTGAACTAGCAGAGAAGACTCAGACCCCAATGTGCCAAGATACAGGCACGATAATCTTCTACGTTAAAGCAGGAGCCCAGGTGAAGCATCTGGACAGGATCGAAAACGCTTTGTGCAAAGCAACCAGAACAGCTACAACAGAAGTACCCCTCAGACCAAACGCCGTAGATCCCTTCACGCAGAAAAATACAGGCGACAACACAGGTAAACATATTCCATACGTGAACTGGGAGATCATCCCCGGAGACACTATCGAAATAACAGTGCTGCCTAAGGGTGGCGGTTCAGAAAACGTCTGTGTAACCAGCATGTTGGTCCCTGGAGAAGGCATTATTGGTCTAAAAAAATTCGTAATCGACTCAATCCTCAAAGCAGGATCAAAACCATGTCCTCCCAACATATTAGGCGTTGCAATAGGTTGAGGAGCAGATATTGCAATGAAGCTGGCAAAAAGATCTCTATTACGACCCTTGGGCAAACACAACCCAAACCCTGAGATCGCAAAACTAGAACAGGAACTGTTGCAGGCTGCTAACTCAACAGGAATTGGACCGATGGGTCTCGGTGGTAAGACAACTGTTCTAGGAGTTCATGTGGAATATGCGGCAAGACATCC
>JAUWDF010000022.1 GCA_030608925.1 Candidatus Bathyarchaeota archaeon
GGTCAAGTTTGGAGGAATAGACAGTTATGAAAAAGCAGCTAGAATCGCCGGGGTTGCGCGTTCCATAATAGGATGGCGAAGACTTCTGGAAGTAGAGGAATTTCTAGGATCATTACTTAGCCTGAATCTAAAAGAACTTTACATAGATCGATCTGACTCAGAAAAAACTTCACTTCGAATGTTTCAACCACATTGGTTTGTTAAATACTGCTTCAGGTTACTGGGTCGTCATCAAGCGATACGATATTTCAAAAGTACGCTTTCAAACCCACCAACCTATGTTCGAATCAATACATTGAAGCTATCTGAAAAAGAATCACTCGAAAAATTAAGCCAGGAAGGTTTTCTCTTAGAGAGAGTCGAAGGACTAAAGTATACGTACAAGGTGATTAACAGACAACAACCTCTAATACGAACCTCAAGCTTCAAAAAAGGGCTGTTTTATATTCAAGACAAAGCAAGCTGTTTAGCTGCCCAAATAGCATCCCCTAAAAGAGATATGACAGTATTGGACCTATGTTCAGCGCCAGGGGCAAAAACCACATATCTAACTCAACAAATGGAAAATCAGGGCACCATAATCTCCGTTGACTACTCTAAACGTAGAATGAAAATCTGGAAAAAAGCCATCAGTAGAATGGGAGTAGACAACGCGAGACCCCTGATTGGGGATGCATGTAACCCTTTACCCCTAAAGAAGACAAAGGTTGACCTTGTGGTTCTAGACCCTCCATGTACAAGCACAGGAGCTTTCGGCCGAATGCCTTCAGCCAAATGGCGTCTCTCTAAACGATCCGTGAAAAGAATGGCTAGCGTTCAATGGAAAATGCTCACTAACTGCGCTGACCACCTTGAAGAAGGAGGTAGCCTTGTTTATTCAACATGCAGTGTTACTGTAGAGGAAAACGAGATGTTGATCGAGCGTTTCTTAAGATTGAAACCTGAATTTTCATTGGTGGAAACCAAACCTCGAATCGGTTTTCCCGGACTTCGAGGTCTTACTTATTGCCAGCGACTATATCCACACACACATGAATGCAATGGTTTCTTTGTAGCAAAATTAGCGAAAATAGATTAGTTTCTTCGAGATTTTTCCGAAAAGCACAAAACCTCAAACAATAGCTTTGCTGCTTGAATTGCTGTCACTCCCTGGTCATAGGATGGTGTGACCTCAACTAAATCCAAACCTGCCAAGCGCTTATCGCAGAGACAAGAAACAAGCGCGAACATGGATTGGGTTGAAAGTCCATTCGGTTCTGGATTTTGAACTGCAGGAGCGAATGCAGGATCCAGCACATCAAAATCTATTGTCAAATAAATTTTCTTACAGTTTTCTATGGTTTTCATGACTAATTTGGCGGTTGCTTCTATACCTCTCCTCTGAATTTCTTTCATTGTAAAGTATTGTATTCCCGCTTGTTTGGCGAAACTCAATTCCTCTTTGCAAACAGCTCTTGTCCCAACTTCGACGATCTGACTCGGTTTAACTTGCTCTTTTAATCTTCGCATGAAACTCGTGTGGCTCGTTGTTTCCCCTAAGTGCTCATGTCGGAGATCAAGGTGTGCGTCAAGATTTATGATTGCAGTGTTCTTGCCACCCAGGGCTCGCATTGCACCGAGAGTGATTGTGTGCTCTCCTCCTAATAGAACTGGTGTCTTGCCAATTTCTATCAAGTCTCTTGCAGTGAGTTCAAGGTTTTTGAGTGTAATCTCTGTATTACTGCTTGTGTGAAGATCTCCTAAATCATGAATATTCAAATCTTCCATGTCGATACCGGAGCTAAAACTGAACGACTCTATATTTAATGAAGCCAATCTGATAGCTAAGGGAGCATACCTTGCACCTCTTCTGTAGCTGCTAGTGGCATCGAAAGGTACTCCAACCACTACGTAATCTGCTTTATCAAAGGGCTTCTGCCATCCACCAAATAGCGTTGAGTGGGAAACATAAAGCTCAAAGGCACTCAAATCATTCCCTCACTTTTAACTGATGTTAGCTTAAACCTAAATGCTTTATCTGATTAGCTCTAGAAGTAAGTAAAAAATAAAGCACTAAGCTTCATTTACATATGTAGCTTTCTTTTAGAAAAGAAAAAGAAGGCGCTTATCAGATAAATTGTGTGGATCCAGCTATGTCTCCATGGATATGTCCAAACCCCAGGTGCGAGTACGATAATCAACTTGAACCTGGAAGATCTTGTCCCATATGTATGATGGAGTCCCAAGAGGTGGAATCTATAGAATTTGGGAAACTTTTGAAGGAGAAGGAAGCCACCAGAAAACTGGGGAAGCGTAATAAAAGGTATAACCTTGATCTTAAGAAGGTAAAATTCTGTCCAAAGTGTGGTTCATTCAACATCACTTTTCTTGTATATTACACTCCATCCATATGGAAGTGCTTGGATTGTGACTATGAGGGTGTCTTTGTGTTGGAAGGTGAGCAGTTAGCAGAAAAGATACGGGAAGGTTACAACCAACAAACATCCAATGATGAACTTTCAACTGTCTAATTAGAATCAATCATGAAAGTGAAAGATTCAATGAAACCTTTGCCTCGAAGCTTCTTCAACCGAGATACCTTGACAGTTGCCAAGGAATTACTGGGTAAAATCTTAGTGCATCAAACCCGGTACGGAGACATTGCCGCAAAAATCGTTGAGGTTGAGGCGTACAAAGGTAGTGATGACCCCGCAAGTCATGCTTTCCGGAAGAAAACACCAAGAAATCAATTGATGTTTGGCAAAGCAGGATTCGCATACATCTATTTCGTCTATGGAAATCATCATTGTCTCAACGTCACGACTGAAAAAGAGGGCTTTGCAGGGGCGGTTCTAATCAGAGCGGTTGAGATTTTGGAAGGATTAGAAATTGCGAAAAGGAACAGAGTAACCAAACCAAACATCAACTTGTCAAATGGACCTGGAAAGCTGACCAAAGCTCTTGGTATTTCAAATGCTCAAAACGGCATAGACCTCACCAAGCGAAACAAGCTTTTCATAAGTATACCGCTGAAAGTTGAGAGATTCAATACCACTATTGCAGGTAGAATTGGAGTCAAACAAGGTGCGGACAAACTTTGGAGATTCTATATAGAAAACAACGAGTTTGTCTCGAAAATGTGAAAGCGTCTCCGTTCCTTGCGATGGAGCCATGTGCCTTATGAGGGCATTTAGATTGAATTAATACGATCCATGCTAGAACTCAACTTCATTTTTTTGGGTTATGAAGGTTATGTCTAAGTAAACATATTATTATGAATGCAGGCGTGAGTATGGGAGACAGTTTTATTTACCTCATTGTGTATAGCGATAGCTTAGAAGAAGGCCTACGCATGAGTTTCCAGTCGATCCTGAAAATGAAAAACAAATGGATGTTATTTTTCACAATATTCTACATTCTGGTTGGGGCTGCAAATCTGATGATCGTTGGGATATGTGATTTTGGCCTCTTTCATATTGGCTTGATTGCGATTCTGAGTTTTGTAGCAGCCTTTGGATTATATCAACAGCAGAGCTGGGTCTTGTGGCCTATTTTCGCCTTATTCTTTATTTCCACGGTATATAGTGTGTTGATGATAAACGCGTTCCTAGGAAATTATCAAGTTAACCCTCACGCTGGCATTATCCTTGGTGTAGTTGCCTATAGTGTATACTTGGTACTCACATGGATCGGGACTGCGTACATTGGTGTAAAAAGAAACGACTTCAACTAGTCGCCAAGTTGTTCAAGCTCAGAATAGGAAAACCCTCACTTCTGTTCCTGCCTCTAAAAATTGAGTGTTTGCGTTCAGCTCAATATAGCCATCTGCCTTTGCCAGAGTTGTGATGGATCCTGATTGTCCAGAAGCAGCAGGTGAGGCAATTGATAGATCCATGTCATTTTTAGAAACAGTGACTGGAATGAAAGTCTGTCGTCCTCGAGCAGAAAAAAGTCTTTGTGTGATGATTGCTTTTAATACAGTGGGGAGACTCTCACTTCTTCCACCTAGCTTCAGGAGCACAGTCCGGACAATAAGATGAAAAATCAGAAGTGCTGATGTAGGATTACCTGGAAGCAAAAAAACTGGTTTATTCTCAACAATAGCGTAAGCTACAGGTTTACCTGGTTTCACAGCAACTCCATGAACAAGCAAACCTGGTTTCCCCAGTGTGTTGATGATTGACGGCACAATGTCTTTTGGCCCGACGGAAACTCCGCCAGAAGTTATGACAATATCCACTTTCTCAATGGCTTTTTTCAATACTGACTTCAACGAATTAATATCATGGTCTCGTGCAATTCCAAAACTGATGGGCATACAACCTACTTCTGTGACAGCTGCAGCTAAAGTATAGGAGTTGATATCATATATTTTCCCGGGAGGCAGAGGTTTTCCGATTTCCATAATCTCCGCTCCTGTTGAAATAATCCCAACTCTAGGTTTCCTGAAAACCCTTATATGTGGCAGTCCCAACGCTGCCACAACTCCCACTTCACGATGAGATAGGATATCGCCTTTTCTCAGGACGATTTCATCTTTGTGAATATCTGAACCCTTCTCCATTATGTTTTCACCTTTTGCGACTGGTTTGAAGACTAAAATGGTTTCATCTTTTTGTGTGGTGTTTTCTATCATGACAACTGCGTTGCTTCCAGTGGGTAGAGGTGCACCTGTCACTATCTCTAGCACACTACCTTTACTCAATTCTGAACCTGAGATTGCACCTGCCTCCACCAGACCAGCTAAATTCAGTATTACTGGTTGGTCCTCTTGGGCATGAAAAGTATCTTCAGCTATAACAGCGTAACCGTCTACTGTTGAGCGATGAAATGGTGGAACATTAAGTGGTGAGATTATGTCCTCAGCTAGAACTCTTCCAACTGCTCTCTTCAGAGGTATTCTCTCAATTCCCAAGGGTTTTGGAGATAGCGATTTCTCAATTCTTTGTTTAGCTTCTTTCAAAGTAAGTAGTTTCTTAAACATGCTCATCTCCTCCATTGTATGTAATCAAAAAGATGAACTTCTACCCACTCTTTCTCTCCCAAGCCTTCTCTATCCGTGGGAATTATCACATAACCGTTTGCTCTTGTCACTGTTGTGAAGATCCCAGAGCCTTTGGCTCGAATGGGTTCAGCCCAGAGCTCTCCTTCCTTTACGTGAACTTTTACCCTTAGAAAAACTGCCCTTCCTAGGACTCCTGCGACTCTCCTCGTTAATCTGGCCCTTAATCTGTGGCGTTCTTCATTTTTGACTCCTAACATTTTTTGGATGAGTGGACGAGCGAAAACCTCAAAACCAATCAGAGCGGCCACTGGGTTTCCAGAACAGATTATAACAGGTTTTTTCTCAAGAATAGCTAACGCAGTGGGCATGCCTGGTCGCATTGCTATTCCATGAACAATAATGCTATGGGGGGCTATATTCTTAATCACTTCCGGTATTAAATCGTGGAGACCAACGCTTGTTCCCCCTGTAGTGATTATTAAGTCCGCTTTTTTCAGTCCTTCTTTGATCTTGCTTTCGATTTCCTTCTCTGAATCCCTTGATATGCCTAGGGAGAAGGCTTCAGCTCCTAGTTCACTACACATTCCTGACAGCATTATGGTGTTAGCATCGATAATTTTGTTGGGTTCTGGGTCGCTTCCTAGAGCAACTACTTCATTACCAGTTGCTAGGATTGCGACCTCTGGTTTTCTCACAACTTCAACTCTCCTCAATCCAGAGGCTGCCAGTAACCCTATGTGATGTGGCTTAAGTCTTGTTCCCGCCTTCACTGCAATTTCTTTCTTCTTTAGGTCTTCACCCTGTTTCGAGAAATTAGCTCCTGGCGTCAAAGGTTTAGAGATTTCTATTTCTCTTCCAGTCTTTCTTACGTGTTCCAGCATCACAACTGCATTGGCACCTTTGGGGAGAGCATTTCCTGTCCATATTTCAATTGTTTCACCTTCTTTGACATAGCTTTTCTTCACTAAGCGGAGTATCTTTGGATGGAGCTGTGATGCTCCATCGATATCTTGTGCTCTAAGAGCGTATCCGTCTACTGCTGAACGGTTGAAGGAAGGCAGGTCTCTTTCTACTCTGACATGATTTGCTGTCACTCTTCCATGAATCTCTTGGAGAGGTAAGGATACTGTGTCAAGTCTTTGTGGCTGTAGCCGTGCTAGAAATTTCTCCCATGACTTGTCAATTGAGGTGAGTTTTTGGAAACCACGGAGTCTTGCCATGGAAATGCACCACTTCAGTGCAAGAATGGCTTCGTAAAAAGCTATCGCAGAACTGACTTCGCTTTCAGCTTTTCGTAGACGATTTCTTGCATTCTTTTTGCGTCTATGTCAAGAAGTGGAGTCTCACTGATAATAGTCGGCTTCAAATCGAAGGCGACTATGATATCTGCGAGAAGATCAAATCGGGGTCCATACCCTGGCGTCATCAGTGAATGATGGCGCTTTTCACCGCGGAAAGTGTATTCAACTAGGGAGAAATGACAATGAAGATCTCTAGCAGTTTTGCTACCAAGACGCTCTTCAATTTTTTCAACTATTTGTCGGAAATCGTCATGGGTTGTAAGGTTTCCTCTTCGTCTCGCATAAAGATGGGCCCAGTCCACAACTGGCTCAGTTTGCTCCACACTTTCACAAATAGTGATAATTTCCTCCAAGGTTCCAAGTTGAGCTAATCTTCCTGAGGTTTCTAGTCCAAGGGTTGCTTTGATGTTTGTTGACTGCATCATTTCTACTATTTGTCGCAATACCTTGATAACAGTCACCAAATCTGCTCTATGAGATCTCTTCTGACTGTAATATCCTGGATGAAACGTGATTGTGTGAGCCTTCATCCACTTGGCAGCAGTAGCAGCAGCAATCAGTCGTCTCTTGCTTGCTTCTATTATTTTTTGACTTCCAACAAGGTTCACATAGTAAGATGCGTGGAATGTCAGCCATACATCGTGGTCTCTCGCATTTTTACCAAGCTTCTCCGCTGCCTCCTGATTTACTTGAGGTTTTTGTCCCCATCGAACTGCTTCATATTCCAATGCATCAAGTCTTTGTTTTTGGAGATAACACGGAAGATTATACGTAGGTGATTTGGTTTCCTTAAACCCTTGAGGAATTCCCGCAGGACCAAATCTCGGTCTGTCTGGCAATCCTGCTACCGTCGATAAAAGCGGGTTCTAATATAATAACTATATAAGATAGCTATAATGGCGACCAACCAAGCTGCTAGGTTCTGCGCTAGGAGGAATTTTATAGTAGGATTAAGAGAAACCAGACCCCTTGATATTGGGGATGCTACTGCTTCAAGAGCAGATCGAAACGGTGGCGCTATTGCAATCAATGCCCCATGGATTACTGAAGCTACAGCTCCTAGGGGAGAAATTGTATTTGAAATCGTTTCAAATACAACAATTGTTCCAGTCACTAGGTTGAGAAACACTGGGTTACCCTGGAAAAAATCTGCAGTTGCTGATGGGACAAGTCTTGGATACACTGCTATCGTGAGGAGAAGAAGAAGGGCAATAAAAGTGACTGCTATTGTTATGGCACCCCTTATAGTAGCTCTTGAAGAGGCCATTTTAAGTGCAATGTATGCGATTCCCCTAGTTCTTAGGATCTTGTGCCAAATTTTGCCTATCGCTTGCACTATTCTCCTTGTGAATTGTCTTACAGACCTTAAGTATACTCGTCCTCGGATTGTTCTTCGCACTCTTGGCTTTTTCTGAACTTCTGGCTTTCGCGTTCCAGAAGCGATCTTAACAGTAATATGCATAAAACTGGCTGTAAGAGTAATTATCACAGCCACTGGAACAAGAAAATAGAGGGGACTAAGCGTAATGCCGACGAAAGGTAGGTTAACTCCTAATGGATCTTTGATACCTGTTGAGACCGCAAAACTTACAGCAATATATTCCAACACTACAACAACTACTATGAAAATAACCACAGCAAACATGTTCTTTGGTGCTGTCCAACGGAGAATGGAACGCCTTTGGGAGTCCGAGGTCATCTATTCCTCACTTCTGAAATAGGTTACGGTTGTAGTAGTAAAGACGACAGATATCAACTTTCCCTCATTTTACCGCAGGAAAGCTTCAACATTAAATAGGGAAATCCATAACGTTTAAATGTCATCGTTATTAAACGCAATATTTCTCTAATACAGAAGAACTGATTAA
>JAUWDF010000179.1 GCA_030608925.1 Candidatus Bathyarchaeota archaeon
CTAATATTTCCTTTTTGTTCATGAAGTTATGCACCTATTTATAAGCTAGAATTTCGATCACAGGTTGATTCCACGGTGCCCGATTAAATATTTATCTGTAAACCGTGGAAGATTTCAAACTACACATATAGTTAGAAGCGCATGGTTCCTTTAGTGAATCTATTGGGTGACCGAATGATACCAGCTGAGGATATATTCAGGTAGTTTGAGTCCTCTTTCATCTAGTTTCTCAGCGAGTTTTACTGGGAGTGGACTTAGAATGTATGCTGCTCGCATATAGAAACGTCTAGGTTGTCCTGGTTTTGTTTTTTCTTCAATAACTATACGCAGATCCGACTTTCGAGCTAAGGTTGAGTTTTTAACTCCGGTAATTGCTAACACTTTGCCACTCAGATTCTGGAAGATGTCGCACCAACTGATTACTGGTTTTGTCTCTCCTGAATATGATAGCAAAATCTCCAAGTCTCCTGCCCGAGGGTGAGGTGTGTTCACGCCTCTTGCGATGTAGACGTTGTCTCCCATGAAGCCTTTGATATGGAAGAGCCTAATTGCAGTCATCTTAACAATCTCGTTTGCGGTTCCTTTACCGCCGAGGAACACGTTTGCCCGTCTTTCCAATAGATTGACTAGGTTATCATAGGTTCCAGATTCGATATTGGAATCTATCATTGGGCCGAGCTTTTTCAGCTCATCGTCGCATAGCTGGAAAACCTCACTTACATCCAGGTTTCTGAAGATTGCTTCAGTCATGGCAAACTGGAGAAGTAAGCTACCTAGTTCAAACATGTCCCCCATCATACCAACCTCACTATAGTCAAATGAGGGCCTAATCTTTCCCCGACCTTTCAACTCCACCACATTTCCATGTTCACCAACAGTCTTTGCCAAGGGTGAATTCATGTTTGAGGTTACAAGCCCCATAGAGAACTTCGAAGTCTTCTTATCCTCTATATACCTTGCAAGATCTTGCACCATTACCAATGGATCTTCTGAGAAACCGCTACCGGAGTTAATTAGAAGTAGAGTTTTTTTGAATCGTCTTTCAAGTTCCCCAGCAACTTCGTACATATTTCTCCCAGGAAAACCTGGATCATCAGGAGTCAACACCACTTTGTTTCGCCAACCTATTCGACTTAGCGCTATTTGGCTCATTGCAGCATTAAGAGAATATAATGATCTTCCGGATCCACCACATACAACGCAATTGGCTGATTTCAGATCTGCATAAAGAGGTCGAAGTTTACTCTTCTTTATGTTAAGAAGATTACGTCCTATTTTATTTATGTACCCTAGACTGCTCGTGTTGATCTTAATGTCGTTCACACTCAATCCAACAATTACTTCAGTAGATTTAAGTCTTAAACCAGGTATGCCCACATCACTTAAGGAGAAAAGTCACCTACAGAACGTCGAATTTTATTGCTCATGCCCCAGCCTAACAAGAGAGAAAAGTTCCAGATGACTTCATTTTCTCCATGGCTTCATCGATCACCATAGGTTTCGATTCAAGTGTTTGCATAGCCTTTTCAACATTTAACGAAGAGTCCTTCGGTCTTTTAGCAATCCAAGACATTTCATCTGAAGTACAGGGATCTATAAGGCTTGTATCCAAATCGAATATTTTGGCAAAAGTTATCGCAAATTGGTATCTGCTCAACCTTGAGCCTCCAGCTAGATGATAGGTTCCATATAGTTTGCGTTCAAGAATCTCCAGAATCATCTCCGCTAGATTGGTGTTTAGTGTCGGAGAATTAGTCTGATCGGTGACAATCTGCACTTTTTCCCTCTTTCTCAACTTGTCGAGTAACCATAGTGCGAAGTTGGTTTTTCCTGTAGCGGGAATTGAACCGTAGATGACACTTGTTCGGGCGATACAGGCTTGGTGGATGATATTTCGCACGGATTCTTCACCCATTAGTTTAGTGAGACCATAGTAGTTTATTGGGTTTACCTGATCACTTTCGGTGTACATCCCTCTATCTCCATCGAAAACATAGTCTGTCGAAACGTAAACCATGAAAGATCGATACTTCTTGCAGACTTTTACAATGGTTTGTGTACCTTCCACGTTTATCCTCCAAGAAAGCCTTTTCTCTAGCTCACATTTGTCAACGTTTGTCATTGCAGCAGCATGCACGACAGCTTCAGGTTGAACTTTATCGAAGATTTTTCCTATCTTATTTCTCTGAGATAGATCGAGTTGTAGGGGGATTCCTTTCTGAGGTCTATGTTGCTTATATCCAGAGTAAACTTCAAAGCCTTTACAGATACCTAACTGGCATACTTTCGTTCCGAGTAGACCACTTGCTCCCGTTACAAGAATCCTCAAGGTTTATCCCTTGGTTTCCACGGTGTTGCCTGAAGATTTTCAGCAGTGGCAAGGGGTCTCCACCACCACCTATTTTCTACGTACCATTTGATGGTTGCTTTCAAGGCGTCCTCGAATGGAAATTTAGGTTTCCAGCTTAGTTCAGATCTGATTTTTGTGGAGTTAAGGCTATATCTATAGTCATGACCAGGACGATCTTCTACGAAAGTTATCAGGCTTTCAGGCTTTTTGAGGAGGCTTAAGATCTTTTTTACGATTTTAATATTTGGTAGCTCGTTTCCAGCTGAGATGTTATAGATTTTTCCTGGTTTCCCATTTCTCACCACATCTATAAGGGCTTCACAGTGATCTTGGACGTAAAGCCAATCTCTAATGTTTTTTCCTGAGCCATAGATTGGAAGGGGTTGGTCTTTCAAGGCTCTGATAACTATTTTAGGTATGAGTTTCTCAGGGAGTTGATAGGGACCAAAATTGTTTGTGCAGCGGGTTATATTTGTGTGCAGATTGTATGTTTTCCAGTATGCTATGACAAACATGTCTGCTGCGGCTTTTGAGGCTGAGTAAGGATTTGAAGGATTTAGAGAACTCATTTCCGTGAAAGTCCCCTGAGCTATTTCTCCGTAAACTTCGTCAGTAGACACCTGGGTGAATCTCACGTTGTCTTTGTATTTTCTGATGGCTTCCAAAAGAGTAAATGGTCCCATTATGTTATTTTCAAAGAATTGGAGTGGATTTGCTATACTTCTATCGACATGGGTTTCAGCGGCTATGTTAATTATTACATCTGCTTCTTTGACACATTTCTCTGCAATGCTGGGATCGCATATGTTTCC
>JAUWDF010000100.1 GCA_030608925.1 Candidatus Bathyarchaeota archaeon
ATCTGTCCAGGGTAATCGGATGATAGAATCCTTTTTTCAGACCTGTTGCCTTCTGATCCATGTCCGAAGCTAGAACAGTGTCCTTCCCATCAAAACCACAAATAACAAACGTGTGCCCACCAAAATGATAATCTTCAGGGAGATCAAACCATGGAAGGAAACCCATGTCACCAAACACCATGACAGGCTCGTCTTTGACAAGTTTCTCTAAAAGCGAAGCCTTAGCTTTCTTAGTGCTTGAAGTGGATACGGCTCTTATTTTAACACCTATTCTTTTGCCCAGATCATTGAAGAAATTTTTGTTGTTTCCTCGTCCACCAATGAAAACGAAGGTTCCTGCCTCCATTTTCATCTTCCAATAGATAAAGCCCATTCCTGCACCGAGGCCGAGAATCATGTCTTCGGATAAAGGGTGACCATAAGAATAGAATATTTTCGCTAAAGAGTTGGTCTGGCAGTGGTATCCATCCAGAGAGGGACAGTTTTCAAACGGTTCAATTTCAAGATTTCCAATCATACTTTTTACAACCCTTCGATAGCTCTTTAATTAGTTTAGTTCCTAAAAATTTTAACTCTTTGTATTGGTCCACACTATTTTTCTCACTCAGATATTGCTTTTAGGATATATTACGAAAAATAGGGTGAATCAGAAAATTTTTAATAATTTTTCTCTTGTAAGATTAAGAGATGGGAATCATCTTAAAAAAATCAGAAACAGTGATTTGTCAGAGTTGTGGGACGCCAATGAAGCAAGATGGAGATTTTGGTACAAATCGCAATGATAGTAAAAGTAAGGAATATTACATGTTTTGTTTTAAAGAAGGACAATTCACGGATGAAGGCATTACCCTGGTGCAGAAAATTGAGAAGAACATAATGATAGCCAAAGGGATGGGAATATCAGAAGATCAAGCAAAGCGGATGGCTGAAAAGGTCATCCCAACGCTTAAGAATTGGCGAGATAAATAAGCAAAAGATACGTGTTCTCGACGGGAATGTGAAGCTATCTTGGTCCACCATATAATTACTCTAAAATAAGCTAGCTCGACATTTCATTTTACACTTTTTCTATAGTTTATGTTTGATAACTAGAGCTAGCTAGCGGGTATGTTAAACATGATCTGGGTTCTATTGGATTTTGACGATCGTTATAGGAATCGGTGCTGTTCTCGTGATTTGACTACATTGATGTTTAACCAACTTATTATTCTAAGCGTGCACGAAGACATAATGAGATATGTGTTTGAAGCTAGTTCGCTCAATATCCTTCTGGTGGTTTCTCAAAAGCCTGAGTTTTGACCGATAATAACACTGGTTTTACTATACTCACAGCTTTTTCGAGGCATGATCTCAAATCGCTGCTATGTTCGCACTGAAGAGCCGTAACACTGTTTGCTTCAGCTATCTTAACCCAGTCAGTTCGAGGCTCGTCAAGTTCCACGCCTACAAACGTTCTCTTATCTCGCATGTATTTACCATACCTCCAAAATGCTCCCTTCACCGTGGCGCCGGTTGCATTATCCAATACTATCCATACAATCGGGATGTTGTGGTGGGCGCAGGTCCACAGAAGTGTTGGTAGCTGAGATACATGGGCGTCGAAATCTCCTAAGACGCACAGGACTCTGCGTTGCTCCGCAAGCTGGATACCGATGGCTTCTCCAGCCGACCCCATAGCGGCTGACAACGCGCTGTAGTAGCATCCAGGAGTATCTCTTTCCAAATATCGATGTACTGACAATCTCTGAGTAAAAGCAGGGGCAAAATAGACGACATAGTCCTTGCCGTGGTTGAATACTTGGTTTATCTCGGACCATATTCTCTGTGGTGATGGGGTATCATCGTTGTACTTTTCTTTTAACAAGTCCAACCACTTGTTTCTCATGGTCTCATGCCTTGAGCGGAGATAATCGATTCGATTGTTGTTGTTGGGTGTGTCACCAAGCTTTCGTAGGACGGCCTTCAAAAAAGACTCTGTGGTGGAGAAGATTTTCTTGTCAGCGTTCTCATTAAATGCTAATGGATTATCTGACACTTGAATGTGAAGAGCAGAATCAATGTCAGGCGCATAGAAGCAGTCCAGTGTAAGGACAACATCACTTGACTTCAGGTATTGCCTCATCATGGAGGCATCGTCGCCGAGGAATCCTTGGTGAAGCGGGTGTGAATAGGGAAAGTTCATGTAACATGGTCTCATCTCGAAAACTGCTGCTCCCAGTTTTTCAGCTACTTCTACTAGGGAAGATATACTTTCTTTGTTTTTTGTTTTCTGAGTGATGATGACAGGCTTTTCAGCGTTTTTTAGGGCGGCAGTCACATCGTGTACCGTGTCTTCGGGTGCAGATGGTGGGTAATATTGTGTCTTCTTGAGGTTCTTTTTGCTGAGAGGAGCTTCGACCACATCTTGGGCAACCGATAAAAAGACAGGTCCTGCAGGGGGTGTACTAGCCAACCGCAAAGCTCTCGGGATAATTTTATCAGCGTTAGCTCCGTCACCAATTCGATACACGTGTTTACAGTATTCTCGAAGAAGTTCGGGGGTTCGATAATAGCCATATAAGACTTCTCTATAATCATTCGCTGTTGATATATGTCCAACTGTGAAGACAAACATAGGAATTTTCGAGGTATTCGCGTCGAGTAATGCCAGAGCAGCATTCGCGGGACCAAGCTGAACGTGCATAATGAGAGGGGCTACTTTTTCAGCCGCTCTTGCATATCCCAGGCTCATTCTCGCTGCAGGATATTCAGAATTTCCTTGAATAAATGTTATCTGATCTTTGTATTCGTCACGAGCTAAATGATCGTATAGGTCTCTTTCAGCTGAGCCTGCAACTCCAAACACGTACGGAGTTCCCGCACTTATCAAACAATCCAGAAGTACTGATGAAAGAGTGTAGGGATACTGCTTTTTTCCACTCATAAAATCACGCACATACTTTATAGTATCCACTCAATACTGGATAAGGTTGTAGAAATAGTTACTGGCGCGTACAAACCAAAAAAAAGCGAGAGCTACAAAAAATGGAACGATATCGTTAGCTAGCCACGATTCATCATTGTTATTAAGCGTGTTCCCAGACGGAAACTAACTAGACAACATCTTAACTAATGCCTTATTTTGGTTTAAGGTATAACTGGCTCCAATATCTAGGCGGTTTCATCCCTAACTCCTATGATTAGCGGTGGAAAAGCAAGATAAGAATTACTTTCTCACCAGCTTCCTCTTATGATTTGAAAAAGGATCAAAAGCTGTCATTTCTTTTCAGAAAAGATGCTAGCTTGCGCTGAGTCGGATAAAGGGAAACAACGGATTCACGGAAACGATTTCAAAGTCCTGTAAACACTAGGTAAACCAGTCTAAGTAACCTTCGATTGGTGATTTACTGTAACGGATTTGTGTGCCGTGTTTTTGTATGCGGGTGAGTCAGATAGATTCTATAACGGGGGTGAAGGAGGACACGAAACACATCACTGAAGCGAGTTTTATTTCCATTCCTGGTTTGGAGTATTGGGAGGTGTTTTATTGTTGTGGTTTTTATCCTCCTATATGCGAAGAGGTCTTTTCAAAGAGTCTCAAGATATTTTTTGCCACACCAACGCGCGCTATTGTTTCTCGGTTAAATACTGTTATATATTGTAGATTCGCTATTCTATTTAGTGGAGGCGTTGAAGTGAGGTCTCTGGGGCATGCTAACTTTGTTGAGGCCCTTAAGTACTTGGATGCCGAGGGAGTTTTGGATCGGTCGATCCTGATAAGTTCCGCCAGTCTTCGGATTATGGGTCTCAGAGTCTATACATACTTTATTGATCTTTTAGTGGAGAGGAGCTACTATCTCAAGAAGGGGGTGGAGGAGAAGTTTTCTCCGAGATACGAGTTGGAACCCCTTTCATTGAAGATAGCGGGGTTCCCGATCAGGCTTGGCACTATTAAGGACGGTCTTTGTTCCTTTGGTCATCTGATAGAGCCTTACAATGTTTATGTGGAAGTGGAGTTCCGCTTAGACGAACAAAGGAAGTTGATAAAAATTCGACCTCACAATTACGTTGTAAAGGATTGCAGTGAGGCAATCGAGCGAATGATTCAACGTTTCGATAGTACGTATTGGCAGGACTTTTACAGTTATCATAAACAAATCGAGGCCATCGACTTGGGCATCAGTAGGAATAATCTGCGGTTTGGATCCGATAAAATCCTTGACTTTGAAGAGTAAATACTTAACTAGCTTTGACAAGGCTTCACTCTTTTCGCGTTCATCGTTGACTTCAGCGTACGCTAGTTGTAGCTATGACAATCATTCTTTCTAGTGTGCAGAAGGGAAGAGTTTTGTTTATAGTTGTTGCTTATTCATATTGATAAAAACCTTTACCAGATTTAACTCCCAATTCACCTTTGTCAACCATTTCT
>JAUWDF010000223.1 GCA_030608925.1 Candidatus Bathyarchaeota archaeon
TTCTGTAATAACCTCCCCTTGTGGAGCCACACAGAAGGTTCTTACATGATCATCAAAAAACTTGGAGTAGTAAATCAGTTTTGGCTCATAGAGAATACTAGTTAGTTCTTCAAGAATCGGAGCCTGGACCTCCACCCTAACTCCCACATCCACTGGATTGTTCAATGTTTTTAAGCCCAAGGCTTGAGCTTCACTTTTTAACCATTCAGCGCCACTACGGCCAGGAGCAACAATAACATATTCAGCGAGAAGCTTATCCCCACTAATTGTTTCAATCCCCTCAACTTTCTTGTTTCTAACGATGAGACCCTTAACTTCGGTTCTTGTTCTCACCTTGGCTTTGCCATCGAGAAAGCTTCTCATTTCCCGTAGAGTCTCAGCACATTTCTCAGTTCCCATGTGTCGCACTTTTTGTCGGACAAGTTTCAAGCCTGCAAGTGAAGCCTTTCTCTCGATTTCTTCGATCTTGTTCTCATCAGTACCGTATATGTTGTTTGGAGCTCCGAATCTTGTGTAGATCTGATCCACATATTCCACTAATTGCTTGAGTTCTTTTTCGCTGATGTACTCCCCAAGCCATCCACCAACTTCCGTAGAAAGAGTTAGTTTACCGTCGCTGAAGGCTCCTGCGCCCCCCCAGCCATGGAGCACATTACATGGATCACAGTTTAGGCAACCTAAACCTCTACTCGCAGGGCACTTACGCTTGTCGATGTATGCACCTTTATCAAGAATCATTATATCCAAATGAGATTTTTCCACGAGTTCTATAGCGGAGAAGATGCCTGCTGGTCCTGCGCCAACGATGATTACATCATATTTCAAAGAGGCATCCTCCAAAGACCCTACACAACATTGCTTAGCAGTAATATATCTTTAGCGTCCTCAGAGTTCTGCGTGACTGTTCAGAGTCCAAACTATTAAAACACGCTTTTTCTGATTCTCAGGCGTCAAACTTCATTCTTTTGCATTCCATCAGTCTTTGATTGCTTCCAGAAGACTCATCACGTTCCAAAGTTTCACTCGAGTATAGGGTGGCATGTTCGGGTCTTGAAGAATGTCATCAAGACGTGAAATCGCGTTAGATGCCCTCACTGCAGGAGTTAATTCACCAGTTTGAAGAGTTTCTAAGGACTCTTTTGCAGCTCGCCGGATATTACGAGGAGTCGTTGTATCTTCGGAAACCTGACCTAGCACCATGACTGCCTGATCTACTCTTTCTGCATATTCTTTGGTTTTTTTCTTACTCACCAAATGACGCACTTCCAAGAGGACAGGACTGAGAGCAAGCCTCAAATTGTTAAGCGATTATATTATCGTTTGAGGTTTTAAAGTTGTCTAAAGACTTCAAGGTCATTCAGCACATGGCTGACATGCTTAAGCAAGGAGCAACACTTACAGAATTGGCATGTCCTGCATGTGCCTCTCCCCTATTCAGGCTAAAAACCGGACAATTGTGGTGCGCCAAATGTAAGAAACGAGTCGTCAGGCTGAAGGAAGGTGAAACAGGAGAAGCTAACACCAAGGGGCAATTAGTAAACCTCGAAAACACCGTGCTAAAAAAGATACAAGCAGTTGAGATGAAGATGAGAGAGGAAGAAGATTCAGAGAAACTAGAGAAACTCACATCAACTCTAGATTCTCTATTAGGCACCCTTGAAAAACTTAAGAAACTCAAATCCTAAGTGCCAACATCCTTGGTGTGTTCTGCGAGTCCTCCTCCAAACATTCATGGATAGCTTTCCTAGCTTTGAAGCTTCACGAAAAACAGTTCAACATGCATAGCTTTTTTTCAGGTAATCTGAAATTAAGTGGTCAATAGCTTGAGCTACATCGTTCTTGGATACATTTCCCTCAACAATTTCGAGTTGTCCTTCTCGCACCTGCTTCAAGTATGCTTCTCTGACTCTCTTCTGAGTTTCCCATGTTTCCATGACAGATTTCTTCCTTTTGATCCTATCAACCATAACTTCGGGTGGAACATCAATGTAGATCGCAAGATCTGGTTTGATTGCATGTTTGTTGATTTCTCTAACCCATTCTAGCATTCTTCTACTTGTCCCTTGGTATGCAATTGAAGAGTAAAGGTAACGGTCACAAACCACAATTCTTCCCGCGTTTAATTGGGGTCTAATTTCGTTCTCAATGTGATCAACGCGATCCACTGCAAAAATCACTGCTTCCAAAACCTTCGGAAAACGTTTGGTTCCTTGAAGGATAGATTTCTTTACAATGTTGCCAAATACCCCTTTACTTGGTTCAGCAGTGTACACTGCATCATAGCCTTTTTCCATCAAAGCTTTTACAACTCGACGTGCTGCTGTGGTTTTTCCACTACCATCGATCCCTTCAATACATATGAAAACACCACGACCTTTGTCTCGGCTAATCATCTCCACAGCTTGTGTTCCTCCGCTACAACTCATTTGACGTGTAAGCCCTGATTACTTAAATAGTGATATCGGAGATAAAAACTGGAGCATCAATGTCGATGAGTCAACAGTGGGGCGAGATAAAAGATCCTGTTCACGGGTATGTATACATCACGAAGGTGGAAAAGGACGTTGTGGATTCTTTTCCTATGCAGCGTCTTCACAGACTCAGACAGTTAGCAGGAGCCGAATATGTTTATCCTGGTGCCAATCATACGCGCTTCGAGCACTCAATTGGAACCATGTATTTAGCTCAAGAAGTGACCAAAAATCCTAATCTATCCTGTTACTTGTCAAAAGAAGAAA
>JAUWDF010000071.1 GCA_030608925.1 Candidatus Bathyarchaeota archaeon
TCATATTCACGAAATTCAGGGGATTACTTCTTGAATACATTATCAATTCAGAATCATTTTCCCATCTATGCGTCAACTCTAAATCTTCCCTTTCAACGGGTCTGAATCGAAGATCTTCAAACTCAAACACAATAGTTACCTCCAAGAGAATAACCAATGCCTATGCGAGGCTACTATTAGCTCCGATTGATATTAGTTGGTGATACTGCCTATTCATTAGCAGTCAATTCATCTGTGCTAAGAACAAGACTGAGTCTCAACAAGTATCTCATTATTTGTCCTTACGAAGCAAACCCTTGAGCCAACTCGGATTTCTCATAGACATAACTTCGGACAGCTTCGTTCTCGTTTTTAACTACAATACCTATAAAACTCCGCTAAGTCAATTAGTTGAAAACGATTTTGTAAAAAGAAGCGATACATCTAACAGAAGATTAATGGTAGCGGGGAGTAGATTTGAACTACCGATCTCTGGGTTATGAGCCCAGCGGGTTAAACCTGGCTACCCCACCCCGCTTCTTTCAAGTCTCATATTGTGGAATGCTTTAAATGTTTTGAGGTTCAGCCTACACGAAAAACATTATAGCACCAAGATGTTTTCTACTATCTGTGTCCAAATTTGGAAACTTCGTATATTCACAAACGATTCCATCCGAAACTTGACAATCCCATCTTTGTGGAAGGACTACCGGGATTCGGAAACGTAGGAAAAATCACGGCGGAACTGCTAATATCTTTCAGCAAAGCAAAACCATTTGCTGAATACTACTCGCCTTTTTTCCCCGACTACGTTAACATCGACAACAATGGAATCTGCACACCACCTCGGTACGAGTTTTATGCCTCAACAGAGCACAAGCCGAATGTAGTGGTTTTGACGGGTGATTCCCACCCTCCACTGAACAATGTTGTAGCTCATTACGAGATTTGCGAAGAGATTCTAGACTTTACACAGAAATTGGGCACCAATCTGGTAGTAACTATAGGTGGGGTCCCAGTGTCCAGTGACAAAGGAGACGTTTATGTTGCAGCTACTTCAAGAAAACTGGCTGCGAAAATCATGGATCAAGGAGCTATAATCTATGGAAAAGGACGGATCATGGGAGCTACTGGATTATTGCTAGGTCTCGCTAAGGAAAGAGGGTTGGACAGCATTTGTCTGTTAGGTGCAACTGATGGGATGGGATCCGATAAAGAAGCTGGATCAGGAGTATTCCAACTTTTACTGAAGGTTCTAGGTCTAAAATCTTCCGGAGACATACATCAAAAGAGAGGAAAAGGTTAATAGTATAGCTCCGGAGTAATTTTTTTGACAATGGTGATTACATGGTGAAGGCTATTGGATTTGGAAGGAAAGAAGTCAAGCAAATGTTGTATATTGTATTGGCTGCTTTACTATGCTTCGTAGGACCAACATATTTTGTAGCTGCAATCAACAGAGTGGTTCCACAAATATATTCGATGGTGATGGGTTTTCTCTTGTTTTTAATAGGGATTTTCATCATCCTTCGACTAGTAAAAGAATGAATCCACTATGGTGATTCGCCCTCACTGATCAAGACTATGCCATTACCTTTTGCAAAGTTGCTAAATTAAATTGTGTATTCGCGCATCCATTCTTTGTTAGAGGAATAGCTTGTCCAAAGGAGCCCAATCGTTGCATATACTCACCAGCCATTTTCAACTCGTCACTACACGCAACACCTATGACCCCCTTGTATCCATCTCTTTTCAGGATTTCAGGGATGCATGAACCCCCAGGTAAGACAAAAACCTTGTATCCTTTCTTTTCTGCTAGATGAGTAGCATTATTAATCAGGCAATCTTTGGAGCAGTGACCACATACGTAGGATGGGAGCTTCGGATCGAAATGGGCTTTGCAGCGATTGTCCATATATTTACGGGCGCAGTGGGGAAGAAAGAGAACTCGTTTCTTGGTCTCCTGAAAACTCTGCGCGTTAGACAGGTTTCGAACATAAATATCTACAAGATCTTCTACAAGTACAAGAGCATCAGAAACATCCAAACCTGTTATCTCATGTATCCTGAATTTTTCTGCAAGATGCCTAGCTTGACCACCGAGTTTCTTATGTAGACCCTTCTGGTTGGCTATATTAGCAAGGTCTCTAAAGAAAGCCTTGGATATTCTTGAGAGATCGAAGCTAAATTTGTAGGGCATATCTTATTCCAACATGAAACTACTATGGCTGCTCCACGCCTACTCTCTCATCCAAGTTAGCGTAGAGGACACTACTCCTCTACAATAATATAAAGTCTTTCTTGAACAATAATAGTAGTCTACGTACTTATGCCAAGAATTTAGTGAAAAACAGAGCAGGTAAACAGTAGTTAGCTTTGTGATCTTATATATCTGCCTTCAGAGGTGAATTTTCAGGAAAACATCAAAGACAAAGTTGTTAAGTGTCCATTTCACCTACGCCTAGCAGCTGCTTTAGCGAGCTAACTTCCTCTTTGAGCATGCCGATTTCGCTTTCTAAAGCACTGGCTTTGGCTTCTGCCATTTTCTTTAGTTCTCCAATTTCTAATAGAAGGTTTGATCGTTCAGTGCCCAGGGTTTTGAGTTTCTCTCTTAGGTTTTTTAGTGTGTTCACGAATTCCACCTCAATGCCTTTAATCTTTTGAGCCATACTTTTTGTGTTTAGTCCATCCTTTGGTGTCTCTCTCACCCCAGCGCGAAATCTGTTTCCACATTCAGGGCAATCGAACATCCCAATAAAAGTTTCTTTAGATTCATTGGATCCGGATTTCTTCCTGTTTACTGGCCAAGTTTTGTATGGGTCTTGCACCGGGTTTCCACATTCCGGACATAAATTCATGAGTAGGGCTCCGATCTAATTGAAGATTGCATGTTAAAAAATCTTGTCGCATACTTCCTGCAAATGAAGCAGGATTCGGTTTAAAATCAGCTTTTACGGGTCCAGCAAAATGCTGGTCTATAGCTTGGTCTTGAATCAGAATTGAATGTGTGAATTTATAAACGATAGTGTCCTACTCTGGACAATTACGGACTAGGAGAATAGAAACCTTGAGCGGTGTTCTATCATCAATTGTGAGCCAATTCGGGATAGGAGGAGTTGGCGGTTTCATTGCTGGATTTGCTATCAAAAAGATAGGGAAACTCATAGCGTTTCTCATTGTTGTATTCGTTATTTTTATAATGTACTTGGGTATGAGGGAGGTAATCTCTATAAACTATAATGAGCTTTGGAACGTACTTTCCGAGTTTCTAAGTTTTGGCGGACAAGTTGCACATTGGCTTGTTGGCGTCATATCTCTTTTGCCTTTTGCAGGAAGCTTTGTTGTTGGCTTTTTGCTGGGATTCAAACTTGGATAAGATCTTTTCTTCAGGGTAGGAGCTAGCTATTTTCTAGTTGTCTTTTAGTGACCTACATCCAAACATGTCAGGTGAGGACTCTACTTGGGATTTGCAGCTTGTAATAAGTTAGTTTTTAACTACTGTGGGATTATGGTTTGAGATAAAATAAAAAAGGGATAGCTGAGATTAGATGCTTAGCTCAAATGAGAGTTTTTCAACAAGTTCTTTATAGCGATTTCTTATTGTTACTTCCGTCACTTGAGCTATTTCTGCAATTTCTCGCTGTGTTTTCCTTTCGCCTGTCAAGACTGATGCTATGTAGCTTGCAGCTGCAGCAATGCCGGTTGGACCTCTTCCGGAAGTCAGCCGCAGTTCTTTTGCGGTTGCCAAGATTTTGTGAGCTATTTCTTCTACTTTGCCCTGCATTGTTAGCTGGTTTGAAAACTTTGTGATATACTGGCTGGGCTTGAGCGGTGGAATGAAGTATCCAAGTTCCTTTACTAGAAAACGGTAGCTGCGTCCAACTTCTTTCTTGTTTATGCGTGAAGCTTGAGCAATTTCTTCCAGGGTTCTTGGCAGAAGACATTGTCTGCATGCAACATAAATCGCTGCCGCGGTTACACCTTGAATTGATCGACCACGGATTAATCGCTCCTTTACAGCCTTCCGATAGATCACTGAGGCTGTTTCAAGTATGTTTTTGGGCAAACTAAGAGTGTTGGCGATCTTACTGATTTCTGAAAGTGCAAAAGCCAGGTTGCGTTCTGTGGCATCTGAAACTCTAATTCTCCTTTGCCATTTCCTAAGACGATATACCTGTGCCTTTTGACCAGGTGACAGGCGCTTTCCATAAACATCTCGGTCATGCCAGTCAATCATTGTGGACAGACCTTTGTCATGGATAGTGTATGTTACTGGTGCACCTACACGTGTTCGCTTAGCCCGTTGCTCATCGGTGAATGCTCTCCATTCAGGACCTCTATCCTGGAGTTTTGCGGCTATAACAATTCCACATTCCATACAAGCGATCTCGGCTGTTTCGTAATCACGCATAAGTCTCTCGCTTCCACATTCAGGGCACTTTCGAACCTTCAATGGCTGCGTAGAAGCTGTGGTCGATGTAGAACTTCCCTTATCTTCCAAATCTTCTTCTCTCCTTTCTCCCTCCAGTAGAAGGGATTGTGTAAATTGGATGCTTAACTAAGCGCTGTGGATCTGTTATTGTAGGTCTTATAGAGGCATAAGGAGATTTGACTGAACCAATTATATCGAAGACGCTACCTACAGACTTCAGTTTATCATCGACAACATTGTCGCCGATTCTTGGTACAATCTCTGTCTTAACAATCAGATTTCCACTCGAACTCACGTGAAGCACAACGCCTAGATGCTGCAGTTTCCAATCCCCCCGTATAAAAGGACAGAAAACTCAGAACCCTCGCTGTATTTAAATCTTATGCAACCGAAAAGCTTAAAAAGGCAAATTCACAGCTGAAACTGCTTCGTTTAATCCATACTTATACGTAGTTGGTGCATCCTCGTTGAGAATTATGATGTATCTGAAACTGACCTTAGTTGCCGTCCGCGTAACTCTGAGATATCATCGAGTCAATCAAATACCTTTTCATCATCCGGCATTAGATAGAAATACAAAATAACAAATAAGTGTTAATGCTCCGTAAGTGAAAATCATGAGAAAACCTAAGAAAACAATGGTTTGGCCAGTGTACTTGAACTCCTTGAAAACCAGGAGAGAAGGCAGGAAGATCCCAGGAAATGTTGCGATCTCGAATCCTACATTGGCAGAGCTTCAAAGAGCTGCGGAACAATTAGGATTAAAACCTGAAGCTGATACAAATAAAGCTCACCCCTCGACTCCTTGGAAAAAGACTGGACGTTTACTGATCGAGAAAACTAAGTCTAAAAATCTTAATTTAATTAACATTGCTACGAAAACAGCGAGTATGCGTCA
>JAUWDF010000122.1 GCA_030608925.1 Candidatus Bathyarchaeota archaeon
TTCATAGATCGTCTCTTCTTTACGCCTGAAGGTAAGCATCTAATGGGTCTACCCGTTGTGGGCCAGTTCGCACTTACAGGTTTACCTGGAGCAGGGAAATCAATTCTTGCAGAGGAGATCGCAGTACATGTTTCTTCTTCAGGAAAGAAAGTTATTTATACAACTGCTGAAGACACCTGGCAAAGCCCCACACCTCGATTTGACCTCCAATCTCGTATGAAACAGAAAGCTGACTTTCTGAAAAAAGACTGGACCAAGATCCAGCAAAACCTGTTTGTGTTAGACACAGTTATGTTCCCTGAACTCAGGGATTGGAACACCTTTGCAGAAACTTATCGCTATGTTCTGGATAAAGAGAATATCGACTTAGCGATCATTGACTCGGTCACTGTTCTGGAGTCATATAGAGGCGCCTTAAAATATCGGGTAATGGAGCTGGCAAGACTCAACCAGATAAAGGGGGTTACGTGTATCTACGTAAACCAAAGGAGTAAGGAATCATGGGATACTTATGAGATGGCAGGGGGAATTGGACTTGCCCATAACCTTGATGGCACAATAATAGTGGATTACGGACGTGTTTATTGGCAAGATCAACAGAAGGATCTCAACGTTAAACGAGGTGAATTTGTAAGAATAGCTCGAGTTCTAGATTGCCGAATGTGCGACTTTGAACGAGACAGAATCCGAGTTGACATAACGAAAGAAGGACTTGTTAGACCTATTGATCCTATGCCAACACAATCAGAAAAGAAAAAATAGCTTGTGTGATGACTAGTCTACTGTAGGAGAATTGGTTAATAATTTCGTGGATTCTACAAACATTCACAAACATAGATACATGTGCACATTCACTGTAATGAGCCAGTAAAACGTCGTTGTGAGCGAAAAAACTTCTAAAAAGATTCTGATGGGAAGTATCACCTCACTGAAAACTTAAAGTATATGCAATCTTTGTAAACAAATAGATGGCGTTGTACGGTATGGCATCAAACTTAGCTGAGTTGCTAGATGAATTCTTCAAAATAGGCCAACTAGCTAGTGAAGCCATTGCTTCTGCAGTCATTCTCCTGCTGGCAATTGTAATAGGCTGGGCAGCATACATAGTTTTTCGACGATACTTCACAAGATGGGCAAAAGGCACCAAAACAAAATTAGATGATGAAATTCTACGAAACATCAGAGCTCCTATTCTTTTCCTAGCAATCCTAGCTGGAGCATATTATGGTCTGGGCTCCCTAAGTATATTGAAGCCATATTCAGAATTATTGACAGCCATTTTTTGGGTCGCACAGATTCTGATCATCACCTTCATAATTACAAGAGTCACAAACATCCTAGTTACCTGGTTCGCAGAACGAGCGAAACGCGAAAATAAGATGAGTGATCACCTTCTTTACCTCTTAAAGAGACTCATCCAGGGAACTGTCTACCTTTTCGCATTCCTTGCTATTTTAGTTGCGTTTCGCATTGATCTTTCGAGTGTAGTTCTAGGTCTTGGTGTTGGAGGAATCGCCATAGGTCTCGCACTGCAGAGTATCCTCAGCGACGCCTTTGGCGCCTTCTCAATATACTTTGACAGGCCATTTGAAGTAGGTGACTTCATCGTAGTCGACAACTACTCTGGAACAGTCAAAAAGATAGGACTAAAATCCACTAGATTACAGCTTCTTCAGGGAGAAGAACTAGTGATTTCAAACAAACAACTAACCACATCTACCGTGAGGAACTTCAAGAAACTCAAGAAAAGAAGAGTGACCTTCACGCTTGAAATAACCTATAACACATCACTTGAAAAACTTAGAAAAATCCCTGAAATTATAACAAACATATTAGAGAATCGTGAGTTAGTTGAGTTCGATAGAGTGCATTTTGCCAAGATCGGAGATTTTAGCCATAACTTCGAGGTGGTTTATTTCATGAAAACAAACGACTATGTAAAATACATGGATACGCAACAAAAAATCAACTTCGCAATAATAGAAGCCTTCGAGAAGGAAGGGATCAACATGGCATTTCCAACACAAACAATCATCCTAAACAAGTAAGATTCCACTGATAACCAACTATCAATAGAGCCCTGCATGAAATTCACGAAATGAGAAAACAGCTATGACTCTAGTTAAACCACCTTCCTTCGACCAACTCGTTAAGATTTACGGAAGTCCAAAGAAAGCTGTCCTCCACTTAGTAGATTCTGGGTATTCTGCTGAAGAAATCTCATGGAAAATGGACGTGCCATACTATTCAGTCCAACTCTACATAAACGGAATTAACCACTTCAAACCAACCCTTTTTCTCGAGATCACCAAACTATATGAACGCCTCGCAATCTTGAGAGCAAAAGGAAAAGAAACAGAATTAGCACGCTTCTTTAAGAGGAAAAACCTTGACCTAGAGACCAAAGCCAGATTGGCTCTCGGAAAAATCGTGGATACAAGCCTTGGCATTGGAGGAGGCCTTATAGAAAGAGCCATGAGCACATCAACAGGATCGACTAATAAAACAGTGAAACAAATGCTCGCTGACTACGGAGAACATGGCGACGTTGCTTCACTATTAATCGCCCAAAAGCACCCATCAAAGAAACCGAAACTGCTACTGGAAGAGGTTTATAAATCTATTAAACTCCTGCCAAAGCTTGAGACGGCTAAAGAACGTGACCATTTGATAGGTAGCCTTCTGGAAGCTGCCACCCCTCAAGAGGCAAAGTACATCGTAAGGCTTCTCCTACTCGATCTGAAACTCGGCTACAAGGAGAAAACTGTTATCAACGCTGCTGCAAGAGCCTATAATCTTCCACCAGAACTAATCGAAAAAGCGTGTGCTATTATTGGTTTAACTGAAGGCATATTGCTAGCTCAGAAAGGAGAACCAGTTCTCACGAATGTTAAACTACGACCAGGGCAATTTTTCAAACCTCAATTGGCTCAAATATATCAGCCTGACAGAGTTTCTTACCCCGCATTAGCAGAACACAAACTAGATGGAAGTAGATTGCAAATTCATAAATGGGGAACACAGATCTGGCCATATTCAAGACGAGGAAATGAAAAATCACAAACACTCCCTGAAATCCTAGAATTGAGCAAGAAATTCAAAGCACAAAGTTGCATTGTGGACAGCGAACTTCTGGCAGTTGACCAAGATGGTCTGATCCTTCCTTTTCAGAGTCTTCTGAGAAGAACAGTTCCATTGAAACTTTCAGAGGAGGAGATTTTAACGAGGAAAGAAGAAGTAGCAGTTACTATTCGAGCATTTGATATCATTTACTTAAATGGCAGAGAACTCGCTGACCTGCCCCTATTTGAAAGAAGAAAATTTCTGATTCAAGTTGTACCTTCTGAATTCTTGATCAAAGGAAAGGAGTGTCACGATGAGGTTGAGCTAATGGGTTTCTACGAGGAGACTTTGCAGCAAAGGTATGAGGGCATCGTTGTGAAGAATCTTAGCTCCCCCTATGAGTTCGGGAGAAGAACGCATAACTGGCTTAAGTTAAAGCCTGACCGTGACACTATTGATTGCGCCTTAATCAAAGCGCTGTATGGAAAAGGCAAACGAGCTGGGTTATATTCCTCTTTTCTGATGGCTATTAGATCTCAGACTGAGAAAAAACTGTATACTATAGGCAAAGTGTCAAACCTTCCAGAGACAACCTTAGGAGAGCTTAAGAAAGTAGTTGAAAGCACCCAGGTCAGTAGCGATGAAGAAGGAGTTTTTATTAAACCGTCAATAGTAGTCGAAGTCACATTTCAAGAAATTCAGATAGCAGATGAATACACAAGTGGTTACTCCTTACGAGTACCGAAAGTTGTACGTTTCAGATCAGACAAGAATATTGAAGAAATTGATGTGATAGAGAGGATGCAGGAGCTGTACGAGCTGCAGTATGGAAGGGAGATTTCTCAGACTCCATAGTAACATCTAATCCGACAAATTCATCTCTGAGGATTCTTGCTAGATTGACCACAAGTTAGCTGTGGTCTTAAACTGTCTTCGGCGCAATCCAGAAGCGATT